>CBDTXT010000048.1:0-11437 GCA_965364465.1 uncultured Chromatiaceae bacterium | reverse complement strand
CGCGTCGCAGGGCCTGCTGCTGATGATCCCGAACATGTACAAGATCGCGGGCGAGTTGACGCCGACCGTGCTGCACGTTGCCGCCAGGTCGCTGGCGGCGCAGGCGCTGTCGATCTTCGGCGATCATTCGGACGTGATGGCCTGCCGGGCGACCGGCTATGCGATGCTGTGTTCGGCCGGCGTCCAGGAGGCACAGGATTTCGCGCTCGTCGCACAGGCCGCGACACTCGAGTCGCGCATACCCTTCCTGCACTTCTTCGACGGCTTCCGGACCTCGCATCAGGTGGACAAGATCGAATCGGTCGGACGCGAGACGGCGCGCGCAATGATCGACGAGGAACTGCTCATCGCCCACAGGCGACGCGCGCTCTCGCCGGACCGGCCGGTGTTGCGTGGCACCTCTCAGAACCCCGACGTGTACTTTCAGGGAAGAGAGTCAGTAAACGCTTACTATTCTGCACTCCCGCAAATTCTGCAAGGCGTGATGGACCGCTTTGCCGAGCTGACCGGTCGCCGCTACGGCCTTTTCGAGTACCTCGGGGCGGCCGATGCGCAGCGTGTGATCGTTTTGATGGGCTCGGCGATCGGTGCCGCCGAGGAGGCGGTCGAGACGCTGGCCGCGGCCGGCGAGAAGGTCGGACTGCTCAAGGTACGGCTGTTCCGGCCCTTCTCGGCCACGCACCTGCTCGCCGCGCTCCCTGAAAGCGTCCTTGCGGTCGCGGTGCTCGATCGTTGCAAGGAGCCCGGCGCCGATGGAGAGCCGCTCTACAAGGACATGGTCACGGCCCTGGCCCAGGCCCATGCGGACGGCAGGCGGCGATCCATGCCGCGCATCGTCGGCGGACGATTTGGCCTGTCTTCAAAGGAATTCACCCCGGGCATGGTCGTCGGCATATTCGACCAGCTCACGCGCGACCGGCCGAAGAACCCGTTCACGATCGGCATTCACGACGACGTCTCGTACACCAGCCTGGACTGGGACTCCGGCTTCATGCCCGATGCCGCCACCGGGATCACGCGTTGTGTGTTCTACGGCCTGGGTTCGGACGGCACCGTATCCGCGAACAAGAACTCGATCAAGATCATCGGCGAGAGCACCGGTCAGCAGGTGCAGGGCTATTTCCAGTACGACTCGAAGAAGGCCGGCGCGGTGACGGTCTCCCACCTGCGCTATGGCGCGCGGCCGATCCGGTCGAGCTACCTCATCGGCGACGGCGAGGCGCAGTTCGTGGCCTGCCACCAGCCCAACTTCCTGACCCGCTACGACATGCTGGCGAAGGCGGCGCCGGGCGGCACCTTCCTGCTGAACTCACCGCACGCGGCGGAAGAGGTGTGGGACAGCCTGCCGCGGCCGGTTCAGCAGCAGATCATCGAGAAACGACTCAAGCTGCATGTGATCGATGCCTACGGAATCGCGCAACAGACCGACATGGGGCGGCGAATCAACACCATCATGCAGGTCTGCTTCTTCGCTATCACCGGGGTGCTCGACACCGGGCAGGCAATCGGCAAGATCAAGGCGATGGTCGAGAAGACCTATGGGCGCAAGGGACGACGCCTGATGGAGCGCAACTTCGCCGCAATCGATCGGGCGCTGGCCGGACTCTGTGAAGTGGCCGTGCCGGACCGGCTCACGAGCGGATTCGAAATGCCACCGGTGGTCCCGGCCGACGCGCCCGCGTTCGTGCAGACGGTCACCGCAACCCTGATCGCGGGCGCGGGCGACAGCCTGCCAGTCAGTGCGATGAGTGCAGACGGCACCTGGCCGCTCGGCACCGCGGCCTACGAGAAGCGCCAACTCGCGCTCGAGATACCGCGCTGGGAAATTGACCTGTGCACGCACTGCGGCAAGTGCCCGCTGGTCTGTCCACACGCGGCGATCCGCTCGAAGCTGTTCGACGCGCGGCTGGCCGACGATGCGCCGGAAGATTTCCTGCACGCGCCGGTAAAGGGAGCCAGGGACTTCCCGCCCGATACGCACATCAGCTATCAGGTCGCGCCCGACGACTGCACCGGCTGCGGTTTGTGCGTCGAAATCTGTCCGATCCGCGACAAAAAGAATCCCGCGCGCAAGGCACTGAACATGGTCCCGATCGAGGCGCACCGGGCGAGCGAACAGGCGAACTGGGACTTCTTTCTCGGCCTTCCCGAGTTCGATCGCAGCGGCCTGAAAGAGACCACGCTCAAGGGCGCGATGATCATGCAGCCGCTGTTCGAGTTTTCCGGCGCCTGCGTCGGCTGCGGCGAGACCCCTTACATCAAACTCGCAACCCAGCTGTTCGGCGACCGCATGCTGATCGCAAACGCGACCGGCTGCTCGTCGATCTATGGCGGCAACCTGCCAACCACGCCGTACACCAGTAACCCGGACGGTCGCGGACCAAGCTGGAACAACTCGCTGTTCGAAGACAATGCCGAGTTCGGTTTCGGTATGCGTCTGGCGGCGGACAAGCAGGCGG
This sequence comes from uncultured Chromatiaceae bacterium, assembly GCA_965364465.1. Lineage (GTDB taxonomy): Bacteria > Pseudomonadota > Gammaproteobacteria > Chromatiales > Chromatiaceae > Thiosocius. The sequence goes on along the minus strand of CBDTXT010000048.1, from coordinate 8,978 downwards.
AACACGCCGCCGAATTGCTGCGCGACCTGGCGGGCGAGGTGGGCGAGTCACTGGTCGCGGCGATTCTGGGTGCCGAGCAGCATGGCGAGGCCGGGATCGCGGAACAACGCGAACGGGTCGCGGAGCTCAAGCGGCGGCTCGCAGCAGTCACCCGATCGACGGCACGCAGCCTGGAGGGCATCGCCGACTACCTGGTGAAGAAGAGCGTCTGGCTGATCGGAGGCGACGGCTGGGCCTATGACATCGGCTACGGTGGCGTCGACCACGTGATGGCCTCGGGCCGCAACGTGAACATCCTGGTGCTGGACACCGAGGTGTACTCCAATACGGGTGGCCAGACGTCAAAGGCCACCCCGCTCGGCGCGGTCGCCAAATTCTCGGCCGGCGGTAAGCCGGTGGTCAAGAAAGACCTGGCGATGATGGCGATGGCCTACGGCAACGTGTACGTGGCACAGGTCGCCTATGGCGCCAAGGATGTCCAGGTACTCCGTGCGTTCCTGGAGGCCGAGAGCTACGATGGCCCGTCACTGATCATCGCGTACTCGCCATGCATCGCGCACGGCATCGACCTGGGAAACAACCTGCGCCAGCAGCGCCTTGCGGTCGACGCGGGTCACTGGGGCCTGTTCCGCTACGACCCGCGCAAGGCGGCCGTCGGCGAAAACCCGCTGCACCTGGATTCCCGGGAACCGTCGGTGCCATACCGCGAATTCGCAATGAGCGAAACGCGCTTCGCGATGCTGGAACGCACCCATCCGGAGGCCGCACACCGCTTCATGCAGGCCGCGCAGCACCAGACCATGGCCAAATTTCACCTCTACGAACAGCTGGCCAGAATTGCGGTTGGTGAAAAGCCCGGCGCGGAACCGCCGAAATGAGGCGCGCGAGGGACCCGGCGCGTCGATTCTCGTGGCGCAGGCTCAGCTCGCCTTGGCCCCAACCCCTTGCTGCAGGCTGCGAAAGCCTGGAGCCTGGGCACTCAGGAGACCGGGCCGCGAGGCGCTATACCGCGGCCGGCCGGCAGCACGTTCGTTGGAACAAGACTGACACCGCTCTCGGCCGCATTGCGGGGGCCCGGAACAGGAGAATCTGCAGATGAAGCTGAACACCGAATGGCTGGGCTTGCAACTCGCCAATCCGTTCGTCCCATCGGCCTCCCCGCTCTCGCGCAGCCTGGACAGCGCGAAGCGGCTCGAGGACGCCGGGGCCGCTGCGATCGTGATGTACTCGCTGTTCGAAGAGGCGGTGCGCGCCGAGGAAGAGAGCATGACGCGCTTCCTGCATCATCAGGAAACCGGGCATGCGGAGGCAGACGGCTTCCTGCCCAGTCACCACGATTTTCCCGGGGAGCTCGACCGCTATCTGGAACAGGTCGCGTCACTCAAGGCGACACTGGACATCCCGGTCATCGCAAGCCTCAACGGTGTGACGGCGGGCGGCTGGATGACCCATGCCACCGAGATCGCCGACGCGGGCGCCGACGCGCTCGAACTCAATGCCTACTACATCGCCGGCGACGTCTGGGAGGAGGGGCACTACGTCGAGCAGCGCTACGTCACCTTGTTGCAGGAACTGCACGCGCAGGTGCAGATCCCGATCAATATGAAGATCTCGCCGTTCTTCAGTTCGATCGGCAACCTGGTGAAGAAACTGGAGGCAACGGGGCTCGCCGGCATCACGCTGTTCAACCGTTTTCTGCAGCCGGACATCGACATCGACGGCATGCGCCTGACCCATACACTGACGCCGACGCGCTCGAGCGATGCACTGCTGGCCATGCGCTGGATCGCGATACTTCACGGCCGGGTCGAGTGTTCCCTTGGCGCGACTGGGGGCGTCTACAGCGCCGAGGACGCCATCAAACTGCTGCTGGCCGGCACCGACGTGGTACACCTGTGCCATGCGCTGCTGCAGAACGGCTCACAACACCTGGGCAAGCTGATTGTCGATATTTCGCAATGGATGGAGCATCAGGGCTTCGAGACCATCGATGACTTCCGCGGGCGCATGAGCCAGTCGAGCGTGGTGGACCCATCCGGCTACGAGCGACTCAATTACATCCGGGTGATCGAAGGCCACAGCACGCCGAAGGGCGTCTGGCGCTGACCTTCGAGAGCGTGCTTGTCAGGCCAGCGGACTCTTGCGCAGGCCAAAGCTCTGACCGAGCTTTTCGAGGCCGATGACCAGTATCCATAAGGTGTGAACGAACAACACCACGCCCAAGGACAGCGCCAGCATGACCACCGGAGCCAACAGCATCGCGACAGACCAATGGATGTTCAGCAACATGCCGCTGCCTACCGTGGCCAGCACGTATAAAACCAGGATCTCGATCCAGGATTGTCCCCAGGGCGATTCTGCAAGCGTCTTCGGTTCGTTCATGGCAGCGGAAAGCTCCTACGCGGCTGATGTGCAGAATGTAGCGTCCCGACCACCGCGCGAAGCGGGAACTGGATCGCAATTTGGCACCGCGCGAGGCGCAAGGCGCGACGTTGTGTGGCGCACACCACAGACGCGAAGGACACTGCTTCGGTCCACGGTGCGGCGGGCAGCGTATCGGCGACCGGAGGCCCACCGGGGCGCGGCATGAGCCGACTCGAGTTTCCCCACTGGCTGGCCATCGTGTTCGCGATCTTTTTCGCGGCACTGGCTGTCGCCCCGGCCTCGCGCGCGGTCTGGGTGGCCGAGGTCATCCCGGTCGTCGTGGTATTTTTCGGGCTGCTGCTGACCTACCGATACTTTCGTTTCAGCAACACGGCCTACGCCTTGATGGCGTTCTGGCTGTTCTGGCACACGGTCGGCGGGCACTATACCTTCGCCGACGTACCTTTCGACTGGTTCAATGCGCTGATCGGCTCCGAGCGCAATCAGTTCGACCGGGTCGCGCATTTTTCGGTCGGCTTCTACGCCTACCCGGCCGCCGAATGGATGCTGCGCCGCGGTCACTGCCGGTACGTCCCGGCCACCCTGTTCGCATTGTTGCTGGTGATGGGGGTCGCTGCCGGCTATGAAATCATCGAGTGGTGGTTCGCGGTATTGGCCGGGGGCGATGCCGGCATCGAGTTCCTTGGCTCGCAGGGCGATATCTGGGACGCGCAAAAGGACATGCTCGCGGACACGCTCGGGGCCGTGGCGGCACTGCTGCTGTTCGCCCTCGTGCGGCCGGACCTGGCCGCGTCCGATCGACCCGCACGGGGTGCTGGCTGATATCCGGAAGTCGACGGCCCGGTGCGGCCGCATCGGGCGGGGGGCTCCGATGTGCTCACCGCTGTGAATGCGGGTTGATCGGAAATGGTTCGCTGCTGCCGGGCCGCGGACGCGGTTCGCCGAGCCGCGCTTGGGGCGCGCGATTCAACGCGCTTCGGTCGCCCGCCTGAACAAGATTCGCAATCCCTCCAGCAGCAGGCCAAGCAGCAGGCCGAACGCCACGTGGACGATGGCGCAGGCAAGGCCGGTCAGCGCGATCACCACCAGGCCGTCCGGTGGCGTCCGGCGCAGACGCTTGCTGACTGCCAAGTCGATGCCCGCCGGGATCAGCAGTGCACCGATCGCGGCAACCGGTAGCAGGGCCAGCAAGGCCGGGGCATCGGACCCGAGAAAAAGGCCCAGCGCCAGGCAACAGAGGCCGAACATGGCCGGTGCGAGGCCGGTGCGGGCGCCGAACCTGTACTGCACCACCAGCCCACCCGCGCCGTGACACATCGGAAAGGCGCCAAACGGCGCCAGCAACAGGTTCAGCGCACCGGAACTCCAAGCGAGCCGGTCCGGGGTGATCCTGGTGCGGTCCTGCGGGAACAGGTCGGCCGCGATCGCCGCAGTGATCAGCGTTGCATTGGTCAAGGTGAGGGCCAACTGTGGCAACAGAACCTGCTGGGTCGCGACCCTGAGGCTGTCCGCATCGGGCAGGATCAGCGGCGGCAGCGCGAGCCCCGGCGACAGCTCGGGGAGGGCGGCGACGGTCCACAACACGGCCCAGAGCAGACTGGCGGCGATCACCGCCAGCGCCGCCAGTGGCTGGAACCGCGTGCGTTGCAGCAGAAGCAGTCCGGCCAGCGCGATCAAGCCGACCCCGGGCTCCCGCAGCACGAGCTGGATACCGACCCATACCAGGTAGAGACCGACTCCGAGCTGTATGCCGCTCATGACCGTGTAGGGGATCAGACGGCCCAGGCGGCCAACGACCCCGATTGCGGCGAGCACGCACAGGATCGCGCCAAGCAGCAGGCCGCTCGCCGCGATGCCCGGGAGGTCCAGACTGCCCGCAATCACCAGCGCAGCGACCGCCTTCATCGGCTGTACCGGCATGGGCCGGCGGTAGATCAGCGCGGTCGCCAGCGCGAATACACCGAAGCCGACCAGCACCCCGGTCGGGTCCAGTGGCTGCACCGCGAACATGCCGACCAGCAGCGGCAGAAAGGTACCCAGATCGGCAAAGGCCCCTGACATATCGCCGAGCAAGCGGGGACTCGGCCGCCGCTGATCACCGGCTGGCCCGAGCGAGATTCCGGCCTGCGGGGCCGGTTCCCGTTCTTGGCCAGGGTCCTCGGGCGCTGGGCCGCCCCGCTGGCCGGAATAGGTCAAGGCTGAAATATCTCCTGGATCGGCAAGGTTGCCGGCGACCCGAAATTAGCGCAGTCTTGCCCAATGTTATGCATAATTTTCTAAAAATCGGAAAGAATGCAAGATTTCAGTCAGGCCTTTTCGTTGGCTTTCGAGCTTGTGATCTCGGCGGATCCTGATCTCCTCGAGATCATCGTGCTGTCGCTCCAGGTGAGCCTGACCGCAGTCGTGATCGCCTGCCTAATCGGCCTGCCGCTCGGCACCGCAGTGGCGATGGGGCGTTTCCGCGGGCGGACAGCGGTCATCATACTGCTGAATGCGCTGATGGGCCTGCCCCCGGTGGTCGTGGGACTCATGATCTATCTCCTGCTGTCGAATGCCGGCCCCCTCGGCTGGATGCAACTGCTCTATACCCCGACCGCGATGATTGTCGCCCAGACGGTCCTGATCACACCGATTGTCGCGGCGCTCTCGCGCGAGATCGTCGAGCAGTTGAGCGACGAATACTCGGAGCAGTTCCGCTCCTTGAGCGTACCCCGCACCACCGCGGCCACGGCGTTGCTGTGGGATGCGCGCTACAACCTGTTGACCGTCGCGCTGGCAGGCTTTGGCCGCGCAGTGGCCGAGGTCGGCGCCGTGATCATCGTCGGCGGCAACATCGATCACCTCACGCGGGTCATGACGACCGCGATCGCGCTCGAGACCTCGAAGGGCGATCTCGCGCTGGCGCTCGGGCTGGGCCTGGTGCTGATCACGATCGCGCTTTCGGTCAATGCCGCGGTAATGACGCTGCGACTGACCGCGACGAGGTACGCCTATGCCTAATGCGATCGCGATCGCCGGCCGCTACGCGTCGCCAGATGCGATCCCGGCAGGCGCCTGCATCGGCGAGACACGGGGGCTGGTCTACCGCGTCGGGGACCGGCGTCTGATCGATGGCGTGGACCTGGCGATACCGCGCGAGACCATCAGCGTGGTGATGGGTCCGAACGGGGCGGGGAAAAGCCTGCTGCTGCGCCTTCTGCATGGCCTGCTGCCCCCGTCGGCGGGTCAGGTGCTGTGGGGAGGACGCCCATTGGACGACGCTGCGCGGCGGCAACAGGCGATGGTCTTTCAGCGACCGGTGCTGCTGCGCTGCTCGGTGGCCGCCAACATCCGCTTCGTGCTCAAACTGCGCGGGCGGGCCGATGCGACGCGGATCGAGCAGATCCTGGCCGAGGTCGGCCTGCTCGCCCGCGTCAGGCAACCGGCGCGCCTGTTGTCGGGAGGCGAACAGCAACGCCTCAACCTGGCGCGCGCACTGGCCAGCGATCCGCGCGTGCTGTTTCTCGATGAACCGACCGCCAACCTCGACCCGTCCTCGACAGCGGCGATCGAGGCCATCGTCCGGCGCGCCCACGCCCGCGGCACCAAGATCATTTTCGTCACCCACGATCTCGGCCAGGCCCGGCGGCTGGCCGACGACGTGATATTCATGAACGCGGGCCGACTGACGGAACATTCGTCGGCGCCGGCCTTCTTCGACCACCCGGCCTCATCGGCGGCCAGAGACTATCTCGAAGGCCGCCTAGTGACCGGCCCGTCCGCCTAGTAAGGACAAGGAGACACTCGTGCCAAAGAAGACCCTCACTCGCAACGTATCGGGCGTGCTGCTGGGCGCCGCACTGCTGACGGTGCCGGCATTGGCGGAAGACCGATCGATCCTGCTGCAGTCGACGACCTCGACCGCCAACTCCGGGCTGTACGACGCCATTCTGCCTCAGTTCACCGACACCACCGGCATCAAGGTCAATGTCGTCGCGGTGGGGACCGGTCAGGCAATCAAGAATGCGCAAAACGGCGACGCTGACGTGCTGCTGGTGCATGCCAAGTCGGCCGAGGAAAAGTTCGTCGCCGAAGGCTACGGCATGGAACGCTTCGATGTGATGTACAACGACTTCATCATCGTCGGCCCGCCGGCCGACCCGGCCAGTATTTCCGGGACCCGGGATGCCGCCAGCGCACTCGCTGCGATCGCCGATGCAGAGGCCGTGTTCGCTTCACGCGGCGACAACTCGGGCACGCACAAAAAGGAAATCAGCCTATGGAAGTCGGCCCACGTCGACCCGAGCAAGGGCAGTGGCACCTGGTACCGCGAGACCGGGTCCGGGATGGGGGCCACGCTGAACGCCGCGGTCGGCATGGGAGCCTACGCCCTGACCGATCGCGGTACCTGGATAAGCTTCAAGAACAAGGGCAACTACCGGACCCTGGTCGAGGGTGACGACGATCTGTTCAACCAGTACGGCGTGATCCTGGTGAGCCCGGAAAGGCATCCGAACGTCAAACAGGCCGAGGGCCAGGCCTTCATCGACTGGATACTCAGCGATGCCGGCCAGACGGCGATCGCCTCCTACAAGCTCGAGGGTGAGCAGCTGTTCTTCCCAAACGCGGCGCGCTGAGATGCCGCGGTGATTGCGCCGCGCCGTCCTCCCGGACATCGACGGCCGCACCTTTCCGCATATTGCCTGCACCGAGTTTCATCCTGATTTCGCCTGGCATTGCTGGCACCCTCAGGCGCCATTGAAACGCACCTCGCCGAATCCATCGATCCGATACCCGGCGAGATCCGCCGCCTTGGCCTGAAAGGCGGCCGAGCGGCAGAAGCGGATGAGCTGTTGCATGGGCGGGTCGAACCAGGCCGCACGATCGACCAGCAGGTCATAGCGCTCGCGCAGCAGCGGGACGAAGCCGAGGCGCAGTTGCCCGGCCATCGCGCGTAGACCGAGCGTTGCGTCGGCCTTACCCTCGAGCACCGCGAGCGCGGCGTCCGACTCGGTGCGTGCGGTTCCTGCCCACTGCACGTCCTGCGCTTCGAGTCCGGCCTGCGTGAGCAGATGATCGAGCAGGACCTGGCTGCCCGCGCCACCCTGGCGCGGCACCAGTCGCTGCCCCCTGAGCGCGGTCGGCTCCGCAAAGTCGGCCTCACGGCCAGGCGCGACGATCAGGCCGCGCTCGCGCCAACCGAACTCGATCAATGCGACCGGCGCGTGGGCGAATCTGGCAGCGACCAGCGGGACGTTCCATTCATCGCTTTCCGGATCGTAGACATGGAGCCCGGTCGCCAGACCCTCGCCGCGCACGAAGCGCTCCAGCCCGTCCATGCTGCCGTCGAGCAGTGTGGCCAGACCGCAACCGGACTCACGCAGCGCCCACTCGAGCAACGGCTCGTAGCTGCCGAGGAGGACATCCGGGCGGCGGGCAATCCCCGGCTGGCCACCGCCGGAACTCTCGCGCGCCAGCCAGGCCTGGATCTCCTGGCGCGGAAACAGCAGCTTGCCCATCGCGCGCGAGCACGGGATCTGGCCGGAGGCGGCCAGGTCGTAGACCTTGCGCTCCTTTATCCGCAGCAGCGCGGCGAGTTCTCTGGTGGTGAGGTATTCGGACTCTTGCTGTGACATAGGATGAGGCTGTGGTTCGTCTGTCGCCATTGGCCGGGCCGCTGGTCCGTCATTTTACACCGGGTGCAGGGTCCGGCGGACGCCAACGGGACGAACGCCGACCGGCGCAGACGCTAGCGCGGAAGAAAGCCGGCCACGGCTGCCGGCTCCAGGATGTGCAGGTGCGTGAGCGCATCGCGCTGTGGCAGTTGCCGGAATACCTGCTCCGCTCGGTCAATCCACGCCTCCGCAGCGGATGCGAGCACAACCAGCCTGAAGCGGTTGAAGCCGCGGCTGTCGCGTTCCACGACACCACGCTGCACTGCCGCGCCAAGCTGCTGAGCGATGTCCGAACCCCGATCCGCTTCGACCAGATGGATCAAAAGGCGACCCCCGACCTCGATGCTCGCGATCATCCGCCCGGCGCCGCCCACGTGCAGCACGATCCGGTCGAACACCGGCTCCGGACAGTTACAGCCCAGGGTATCCCGGACGAAATGCGCAATACGCAGATCGCGGCCCTTCTTCATCTCGCTCCCTCCGCCGGCGGTCAACCCAGACCATAAAGCCTCGGCAGAAGCCAGGAAAACACGGCCCACATCAGCAGCGTCAGCGGAATGCCGACGCGCAGGAAATCGGTAAAACGGTAGCCGGCCGCGCTCATGACAAGCAAGTTGGTCTTGTAAGCGATCGGCGTCGCATAGCTCATATTGGCGCCGAACAGCACGGCCAGCACGAACGGCTCTTCTGGCAAACCGAGCTGACGTGCGATCCCGACCGCAACCGGCGTGCCGATCAGCGCCGCGGCATTGTTCGACACGATGTTCGTCATCACGGCCATCAACAACATCAGGCCGCTGATCAGCTGAGCGGCCGAGGCCCCCTCGCTCGCGACCACGAACAGGGTGGCGAGATAATCGGCCGCACCGGTTTCGAGCAGGGCCGTGCCAAGCGCCAGGCTTGCGACGACGATCAGTATCACCTGCGTGTTCAGCGCGC
>CBDTXT010000047.1:0-11861 GCA_965364465.1 uncultured Chromatiaceae bacterium | reverse complement strand
CCACGATACTGGCGAAAAAACGCCCACCTTGCCGAATCGGTGACTGATGCAGGCTAGATCGGGGCGGCAGCAAAACGGGACCGACCGCCGGATGCGCCGAAGCCAACCGTGAGTTTGCGGCGCCCCGGCTGCGATGGCCCAAGCCGCAGAGCGTGCGTGGCCAACGAATCTGACGCTGCGAATCGCAGGCCTCCCGGGGTTTGACTGGTCGATCAGCTGCCAACGTGCGCCGCCCGGTCGTCCGCCTTTTCGGGCTGCGGACTCGCCGTGCGACTCGACCAGAGAGGGTAACGGCGCTATCCTCCTTAAGGTTGCGATCCGGGTCTTTGAATCCTTCCTTTCGGTGACAACGGCTTCCAGGCACATGTGTTGCCATCACCCGGCGGCCGGCCTGAGAGCGATTCAGCCGCGACGCTTATAACGAGAAATTCCGGGCACGATTATGGGCGACATGAATGCGCTTTTTGATACGGTCGCCATCAATTTCCAGGATCTGGAGCTTTACTTTCGCATCTTTCTCCAGGCGCTGTTGTTGCTCTTCTCCGCGATCTTTTCCGGCTCAGAGACCGCGCTGTTCTCGCTCAGCCGCATAGACCTGCAAAAGCTCCGGCAGTCGCGGCATGACGACTCTGACAGTATTCACGCGATGCTGGACGAGCCGCGGCGCCTGATCATTTCGATCCTGTGCGGCAACGAGCTGGTCAACATCGCGTCGGCGGTCAACATGACGGGGATCTTGTTGCTGCTGTTTGGTGAACAGGACGTGGGTTGGATCAACATCCTGATCATGGTGCCGCTGCTGCTGCTGATCGGTGAAGTCACGCCGAAGACAATCGCGGTCAGTTTCCCGATCAAGTTCAGCACCCTGATCAGTGCCCGTATCCTGCCTCGCTGGATGGTGCTGATCACGCCGCTGCGCGAGGCGGTAAGGGCCGTTGCCGACCGGATCACGACCATGGTGGTCGGGGATGCGGTGGATCGGGAAAATATCCTGCAGCCCGACGAGCTCCGGACGCTGCTCGAAGAGGGGGAGGAGACCGGGATCATCGATGCCACGGAGAGGGTGTTGATCGACAATCTGCTGGAGGCCTCGGAAACCGATATTTCACGCATCATGACGCCCGGCCCGCGGATATTGTTTCTCGACGCGAGTCTACCCGTCCCTGCGTTGATCGAACAGTTTCGAAGCTATCGCCATCCCCGTGTGCCCGTATATCAGGGACATTGGGACAACGTCATCGGATTCATTCATTCCGAGGATGTCTTGAAACTGGTGAGGGGCGGCGGAGATTTATCTTCGGTCACCCTCGACATGATTCTGAAGCCCGCACATTTCGTGCCGCCCACGAAGAAGGTGGACGAGATGTTTGACTATTTTCAGGCGCACAACACCCGGGTCGCGATCATTTTGGGCGAATATGGCGAGGTGTTCGGCATCGTCACGATGAAAGACGTGCTCACCTTTATCTTCGGTGAGATCTCCGGAAAGATGGCAGGCCTGGAGTATTACAAAGAAGATGACGAGAACAGCTATGTCGTACCGGGCGACATGCGGCTGGCGGATTTCTACAATTTGACGAACTTCGATATCGAGGATCCGGTGATGGCCACGATCGGGGGTGTGGCGTTTCGCCTCTTCGATCGCCTGCCGGAACCCGGCGACCAGACGATTTACGACGGCTACCGCTTCGTCGTCAAGCAGCGCACCGGCCTGAGGATCAGCCAGCTCCAGGTGACGCGATTGTCTTCCTCGGCCTCGGACCCCGCGGAACCGGCGACGCGCCCGGATGAAGACGCCAATGAACAGGCAGTGGAATCCGGCGAGGCGCCGGACGCCCGGTCCGAGGATGACCCACGGTCGGGAGACAACTGATGGACTGGTATCTTGAACTCCTGCTGATTGTCGTTTTTCTGTTGCTCAAGGGCTTCTTCTCGGGTTCCGAGATCGCGATGGTGAATTCCGACAAGGTCAAACTGCGACACATGGCGAAGACCGGGGACCGTGGTGCCGGCATGGTGCTCAAGCTGTTCCGCTCTCCGGACGTGATCCTGGGTACCACCCTGGTGGGTACCAACATCGCGACGGTGACCATATCGACGCTCGGCGCGCTGATCTTCATCGATCATTTCGGCGCAACCGGTGACCTGATTTCGGTCATCGTGTTGACACCGATCCTGCTGATACTGGGAGAGGTCGTCCCCAAGAGCATCTTTCAGCAGAAGGCCGATACGGTTGCCAGCCGGGCGATCTACGGGCTGCGTTTCTTCTCCTATCTGTTTTATCCGGTGATCTTCGTCTTCAGTCGCATCGCGCGTTTCGTCACGCGCATCGTCGGTGGTGGCACGATCCCTCAGAACATGTTCATCACGCGCGAGGAACTCCGCGTTATGTTGGACGTATCCGAGTCCGCCGGCGGCTCATCGACCATCGACCGCAAGAAGATCCGGCGGATCATACGCTTCGGTGATACCACGGTTGGCGAGGCGATGATTCCGCTCGCCGACGTGGTCGGCGTGAACGAGGCCCGGCCGATGAAGGAGGCGGTGCGTCTGGTGATGCGCTATGGATACAATCGCCTGCCCGTCTATCGCGGCAATATCACCAACATCAAGAGTGTTCTCACACTCAGTTCCTGGGACCTGATGGACCCGGAGATCATGGAGAAACCGACAGCTGACTTTATTAGTTCGGTGCTCTTTCTATCTCCGAAGCAGACCATAGACCTCGCGCTGCCCCAGCTACAGGCCCGGGACGATCATATGGCGGTGGTGGTCGATGAGTTCGGATCGGCGGTGGGTATCCTGACCATGGAGGACGTATTCGAAGAGGTGGTCGGTGAGATCGATGTGGGTTACGACTTCGATGAGTACCACCCCAAGCAGCGTGCCTACATCGAGCACGAAAGCGAGGACAGTCACCTGATGAGCGGCAGAACGCCGATCTCCGAGGTGAACGATATGCTCTACGCGCAGTTTCCGGTGGGAGAGGCGCACACGATCGGCGGCCTTATCATCAGCCGGCTGAGGCATATACCCTCGGTTGGCGACCAGGTGGTCGAGCAGGGCTATCGGCTCAGTGTCCTGGAAGCCGACGAGCGCTCCGTGATCAAGGTTCGGGTCGAGCGCCTGTAGCCGCCCTGACCCGCGCGGTCATAGACTGGCACCGGCGGCTGCGCTGCCGACGGTTAGTAAATCCTCCCAACCGCTAAGCCGTCAGTACGGTTGAATGGCGCCTTGCCGCTGCGGCCCAAAATGCGGGCGGCGCACCCCCGGCCGGGGCGCATGTGCGATCTCTTCGGCGGGTGTGTCGGTGTGAACGACAGTCACCGGAACATTGCACCGGTTGGCGATTCTCTCCGAGGCGGGGGCGAACAGGCCGCCGAGGAGGCTCCTGACCCTTTGCTGGCCAATCACGACCTGGCCGGCATCGACGAGCGCGGCCACCTCCGGGATGCGGGTGCAAGGAAGGCCGTTGACCAGCAGGGTATCGGGCTTCGCCAGGATACTCAGCTCCGGGTTCTCGTGATGGATCTCGCTCACGAACGCATCGAGCATCCTGCGGGCCAGTTCGTCCATCGGAATGTAAGCGCTGCCCTCTGCGTCGCGCCTGTAATAACTTGGCTTGTCCGCCGGTTCGTGCACGACGTGCAGGATTTTCAGCGGCGCATTGGTGCTCATGGCCATGCGGGCGCCGACCACCAGCGCGGCCCGGGCGGCCGGCTCAAAGTCGACCGGTACGAGGACGGGTTGGATGGGCCTACTGTGGTGCGGTGAACTTGACATGACGGCGTAGCCTTGTGTGAAAGTAACGATCCTGATCGTGCACTAGAGTTGTTACCAGATTGTGAATCTCGTGTGACATATCCGTGGCCGGCCGGTTCGGCGCACGGAGCATGCCGGAGGCGTTTGGGTTTTTCGGCGCCGTCGCCGCCGGTCGGGGATTGCGGCTGGGCCGCGTCCTGGATCGCGGTGACCATTAGAACCGCGGATGTTCCGTGAAATAACATATCGCGGTCGTTACGCGGGACGGGTGCTCTGCCTGTCCCGAGAAGGGTGCCAGGACTCATCTGGGCACCCCGGAGGGCGATCGGCGGCCCCGTCTGCCTTCCGCTGATAACATGAGTGCCGAGCCCCAGGAGACCAGATGATGCAGACGATCATGTCCCGCGAATACAAAATGATGCTCAGTGCCGCGCGTTTCGCCGGCGATGAGGAGAAGATGAACGAAGTGGCTCATGCCCTCTGGGGCGCGCTTGCTGCGCTCATCGTGCCGCATGCGATAGCGGTCAGTGGCACCGAAGATATCGACCGGAAGCGGCGCGAGGTGCGTTTCCTCGACACCCGCGAGAAGTGGCTGCGGACCAACGACTACGCGTTTCGCGAGCGCGTCGACCGCGAGGCCGGGGAACGTCAGCTGACTCTGAAATTTCGCCACCCCGACCGTTTCATCAGCCAGGACCGTGACATGAACCCGGCCGGCGACCGTGACCCCGACCTGAAGTTCGAGGAGGATATAAAGCCCCCTTTTCAGTCGCTGTTCAGCTTTTCGAGCAACGTTCTGGTAGACGATGACGCCAAGCTGGAGACGTTGAAGGACGTCGCAAAACTCTACCCCGGCCTGCCCAAGGCGGTCGACGAGTTTCCGGAAGACGAGGCGCTGAGCCAGGTCGGTGGCTTCACGGCCTATGAGCGCGTGGTCAAGGGCACCAGCTTCCAGATCCGCAACAAGCCCGAGGTGTCGGCCGAGTGTTGCCTGACCCTCTGGTACGAAAACGAGACCGAGGAGAAGCCGCTGGTGGCCGAGTTCAGTTTCAAGTACGGGGACCCGGACGCGGCGTACAGCGGAAAGATGGCGGGCCGCGCCTACCGTGCCTTCATCGCGATGCAACAGGGGCTGCAGGACTGGATTGACGCCGATTCGCTGACCAAAACAGCCTATGTTTACTCCCTGGATAACCGCTAGCGGGACCCGGTAGAAATTGGTGATCGCCAAGCTGCTCCGGTGTATCGTCGTCGGGCCGAGGTCGCCGGCCTGCGGTTGCGTCGACAAAAGGTCGGCCGCGCGGCGGCCCAAAACAACGAAGAACGCGAGGAGAACGAGAGATCATGAATTTCGGTGACCTGATTGGAGGCTTTTTACAGAACGCGATGACGGGGTCCGGCAACGACCGGATCGGCCGCAGCATGGATGACCTGCAGCGTTCGAAGTTCGACATACCGTTCGGCGGAGGGCCGCAGACCGGTGGTGGCAGCGGTGCCGGGGATCTGTTCGGCAGCCTGCGTGATGCAGTGCAGGGCGGGCTGAGTGGTGCGGCCCAGAGCCCTGCCAAGGCCGGTGGCATCGGTGCGGTGCTAGGCTCGATGCTCGGTGGTGGCGGCGATTCAATGCGCGGTGCGCTGGGTGGCGGGGCGCTGGCCATGCTCGCAAGCATCGCGATGAAGGCATTCATGAACTCCGGCCAGGGTGCGCCGCAGGCCGGTGGCGGGGCAAGGCCCTGGACCGGCGGTGATGCGCCGCTGGGGCTCAAGGTGCCGGACACGCAAGACGAGGAACAGGCGCTGCAGAAGACTGCCGAGCTGGTGCTCAAGGGCATGATCAATGCGGCCAAATCGGATGGGCGGATCAGTCGTGACGAGGCGGAAAAGATCGTCGGCAAGATGCGCGATGCCGGAATCGATGCCGACGCACAGCAGTGGCTGATTGGGGAGATGCAGAGGCCGCTGGACCTGAGGTCCTTTGCCGCCGAGATCCCGAACCAGGAGGTCGCTGCCGAGGTCTATGCGGCCTCGCTGCTCGCCATCGAGGTCAATACGGCCGAGGAGCGTCAGTACCTGGACCAGTTTGCCCAGCTCACCGGACTGCATCCCGTGGTGGCGCAACATATCGAAAAGTCCATGGGCGCGGTCGCCTGACAGACGGCGGCGGCAGCTCGCTGCGGCGAACTGCCGCCGGTCGCACGACCCTGTCGCCGGGAACGTCCGCCGGTTTGCGACCGACTCAAGAAACACAAGTAAGCGCGGCTGTTGGTCGGCGGAATCGCCAGGCCCTGGTCGTCGCCACGGCGCTGCGCGCCCGTGCGGCCAGGGGCGCGGTCCCAGGGACAGTTTGACCGCTGGCGAAACTGACGACTCGACATGCAGATTACTGTCAGCGACCTGATTGTGAGGTACATGGAGCGGCTGGGTATCGAAGTGATATTCGGTATGCCGGGGGCGCATGTGCTGCCGATCTACGATGAACTGTACCTTTCAAAGGTGCAAACGGTGCTGGTCAAACACGAGCAGGGCGCGTCGTTCATGGCCGGCGGCTACGCCCGGATCTCGCATCGAGTATCCGCCTGTATTGCGACGGCGGGGCCGGGCGCCACGAACCTCGTTACCGGTATCGCGAACGCGTTTGCGGAGCAGCTCCCGGTGCTCGTCGTGACCGGTGAGACCTCGACCTATATCTTTGGCAGGGGTGGTCTGCAGGAGAGCTCCGGCGAGGGTGGGGCGATCGATCAGTCCGAGCTGTTTCGCGGGATCACCCGTTACCGCAAGCTGATCGAACGCACCGACTATCTGCCCCAGGTGTTGAATCAGGCGACCCAGGCGTTGTTCGCAGCGCAGTCGGGACCGGTGCTGCTCAGCATTCCGTACAATGTTCAGAAGGAGCTGGTCGAGGAGGCCGTGCTGCGTCAGGTGCATCTCCCCTCGCCGCCGTCGCCCGATCCCGTGTCTGATGCCCCGCTTGCGGAGACGGCCCGGCTGGTCGATGCCGCGCGCAACCCGGTGATCATTGCCGGGTACGGCTGTATCAAGGCCGGGGCGCGCGAAGTGCTCGGTCGGCTCAGTGCCGAGATCGGAATACCGGTGGCTACCAGCCTGAAGGGCAAGGGCGTGGTCGCCGAGGGGGCCGAGCTTTCGTTGGGCAGCCTCGGGGTCACTTCGCGCGGCGATGCGCGTGATTACATCGAACAGCACGCTGACTTGCTGATTTTTCTCGGTGCCGGGTTCAACGAGCGGACCAGCTATCTGTGGGACGAACGGTTGCTCGACGGCAAACGCATCGTTCAGGTCGACCGTGATGCGGCGCAGCTCGGCCGGGTGTTCAGTCCCGACGTCGCGATACTCGGGGATATCCGGGAGGTGATGGACGGTCTGGCCGCCGAGCTGCGGCAGCTGCGGGTAGAGCCGAAGTCACTGGCCGATCTTAAGAAACACCGGCACACGCAACGCCATGGCGGGCCGGATGCCCAGCGCCCAGAGGCCGCCGAGCCGCCGCGGGCGTTCGGTTTGATAAAGGATTTCTACCATGCGCTGGCGCGGCGTTTCCCGCGCGATGCGATCGTGTTCGACGATAACATCGTGTTCGCCCAACACTACTTCGATGTCTCGGATCGCAACCACTATTTTCCCAACTCGGGGATTTCGTCGCTCGGCCACGCGATACCCGCTGCGATCGGCGCACGGTTCCATGCCAGAGAAAGCCCGGTCTTCGCGATCCTGGGCGACGGTGGATTTCAGATGTGTTGTATGGAAATCATGACCGCGGTCAACTATGACCTGGCGCTGAATGTGGTGGTGATCAACAACGCCACGATGGGCCTGATTCGAAAAAACCAGTTCCAGCTATATGGCGAACGCTACATCGACTGCGACTTCGTCAACCCGAATTTCGCCGCGTTGGCGACCGCGTTTGGGATTAATCATTACCGGATCGAGGACAATGCGGCCATCGATCGCCTGTTCGCCGATGCCGATCTCCAGGGTTCGATCAACCTGATTGAGATTCTGCTGGACAAAGATGCCTTTCCGACTTATCTGTCGGCCCGCTGATATGGATCTGCCGGCAAGGATCGCGGCGCAGCGGCAGCGCATAGAGGAACTCGAAACGGGGCTATGGGCCGGCGGGTTCGATGCCTCCTTACTCGAACCCTACCAACAGGCGTTTCGTGAGCTGGAGGATATGATCGCGTCGCGCGGTGCGGACCGGCGGCATCGTTTCGTGCTCGTCATTCCGGTTGCCGACAGCCCACGACATCTCACTGCCTGTCTGGAAAGCCTGCTGTCGCAGTGCCGCGTGTTCGGTTACGGTGGTATCGAGCGTGGCCGCTATCGCCGGGTGGCCGTGCTGCTGGCTGACGATTCGGCCAACCCGGAGATGACGCGACGCAACCGCGACATCGCAGCGCACTTCGATGCGGCCGGAATCGACATCGAGTACTTCGGTATCGAAGAGCAGCGGGCGTTGCTGCATAGACTGCCGGGCGCACGACTCGGCACCATCGTCGGCGAACACCGGTCAGATGGCTTTGCGCGCAAGGGCCAGGCGGTGACCCGCAATATCGCCTACCTGAGGCTCGCCGAGATTCAGGCGCGGCTCGACAAAGAGCGGCCGCAGCAGCGGCTGCTGTTCTACACCATCGATGTCGATCAGACCTTCAAGGTCGATGTGCAGACGGCCGAAGGCCCCCGCTCTGTGCAGGCACTGAACTACTTTTACTGGATCGATCAGCTGTTCGACACGGGCACGGTCGAGGTGATGACCGGAAAGGTCGTGGGTGACCCGCCCGTGTCGCCCGCGGTGATGACCGGTAACTTCCTCGAAGACGTGCTGTGCTTCCTCCACGGGATGTGTGGCCTGGACCCCGAGGCCGCCTATGGTCAGCCCGCCGATGATTTGCCGGGGGCGGACGAGGCGGCCTATCACGATATGGCCCAGCTGTTCGGCTTCTCCGGGCAGTCCGGTGTGTACCGCTATCGTTGTCGAAATCAAGGTGAGCCCAGTAATGTCGACTGTTTCGTCGAGTTCGCGCGGCATCTGAACAGTTTCCTGCACGGCGAACACCCGACGCGCGTCACCTGGTTTCGCTATCAGTCGGCACCGACGAGCCTGCATCCCGCCCGCACTGTCTACACCGGCAACTACGTGTTCAATGCGGCGGCCTTGCGCTGGTTTATCCCGTTCGCGCCACTGCGTCTGCGGATGTCCGGTCCGACCCTCGGGCGGATGCTGAAGGCAGAGCTTGGTTCCGGTTTTGCGGCCGTCAACCTGCCGATGCAGCACGGCCGCACCCTCACGCTGACCCGCGAGTCGGAGTTCAGGCCGGGCGTGCTGTCTTCTGATGCACGCACCGACATGACAGACGAAATGGAACGCCAGTTCTACGGTGACGTGATGCTGTTTTCGGTCGAGCGTCTGAGCGCCCAGGGCTATCCCGGCCGTGCTGTCGAGCGTGCGCAGGTCGCACGCGTACTCGATGCCGTCCATGCCGAGTTGAGCGAAAAATATCGAGAGCGGCGGGCGCTGATCGTTATCCGGCTCGACGCATTGCGGGCCCTGCTGGATGGGTCGGCGGAATGGTGGAACCGGTATGATGCACTCGATGGGGCGATGCAGGACTTCGCGAACTTTGTCGAGAACATCGAATTCAATTTCGGCATCGGCTCCTCGCAGCCTGCGCCATTCGAAGATTCGGCCAGCTGGCCGGCCTGGCGTGCGCATCTGCTCGACGCGATGGTCGGACTGCCGGCCGATCACCAAGCCTGGCGGGCGGCACTGACGGTACTGCGGCGCGATGGCCGGGCATGATGCGACGGCTGCGTCATTGGCGAGACCGTCGCCTGCACCCGGCACGCTATGCGCTGTTCGATCGCTTGCTGCCGGTCCTGGATTGCGATCGTGAGCAGGTGCTGCGTCGGCAGCGGCAGGACCTGGATGCGATCGTCGATCATGCGCTGCGCCGGACCGATTTCTATCGGGCACACTTCGGCACGACCCTGCGCACGGGGAGCCGGCATGTCGACATCGGCAAGCTCCCGATTCTCACGAAGTCGATGGTTGACGACCACCTCGAGGGGATGCTGGCGCACGGCAGTGATCCGCGACAGGTCCGGGTCGGCCATACCGGTGGCTCGACCGGTCGGCCACTGTCCTTCTTCTACGACGAGGCCAAGCACGAGCTGATGCTCGCCGGGATGTTCCGGGGGTTCAGCTTGTCGGGGTGGCGGCCGGGTCAGCGCGTATTGTATCTCTGGGGGGCGCAGCGTGATGTGTCGGGCAATGGTGTCCTGGCGCGATCGGGTGCCGGATGGCTGGCCGCGGAAAGGACCGTCGGCGCCACCGAGATCAGCGAGGCGAGGCTGCACGAGTGGTCGCAGCTCTTGCGGCGCTGGCGGCCGACCCTGCTGTACGGCTATGCCTCGGTATTGACCGAACTGGCCCGTTACATCGTTGACCAGGGACTGGTCACGACCAGGGCACTGCTCGGCGTCTATTCCACGGCCGAGGTGCTGCAAGACTGGCAGCGTCAGATCATGCGGCAGGCGTTCGGCTGCAAGGTGTTCAACCAGTACGGCTGCCGCGAGGTCCCGAACATCGCCTGGGAATGCCGCGCAGGCAATATGCATGTGTTCTCCGACATGGTCTACCTGGAGTCGCTGCGGTCCGACGGTGAGGACCGCCTGCTCGTGACCTCGCTGACCAACCGACTAATGCCTTTCATCCGCTACGACATCGGCGACACCGGCCGTCTGCTCGAAGGTGAATGTGACTGCGGTCTGCCGTTCCCGCTGATGCGCATGGACATGTGTCGGCAAAACGATCTGATTCGCACGCGCAACGGCAAGCGCATCCATCCCGCGTACTTCAATCGATTGCTGTACGGTGTTGCCGGCGTCAAAGAGTATCAGTGGGTGCAGACCGGCCTCGATCGACTGCAGCTCAAACTGGTGAGCACAGCACCACTGGATGCCGGCATAGTCCCATCCATTCGCGAAAAGCTGCGGCGCGAACTCGATGCGCGGATGACGCTCAGCATCGACTACTGCGACGCGATCCCGCGCGGTGCCTCAGGGAAACACCGCTACGTGATCGGATTGCACGACGGGCAGGCGGCAGGTTGACGATCTGGGCCGGCGGGTCTCACGAGGCCATCGAAGGTCTGCCACTGTCAGACCAGGCGACCGCTCAATCGTCGGCGCTGGCCGCGCGCGCCAACCGCGTGATCTCACCCCAGTCACCCTGCGCTATCGCACGCTGTGGTGCGACCCAGGATCCGCCGACGCATGCCACGTTGGGCAGCGCCAGGTAGTCGCGATAGTTGCCTGCATCGACTCCGCCGGTCGGGCAGAATTTGAGCTTGGGGAAGGGTTCCGCAAGTGCCTGCAACATCCCGATGCCGCCCGCCTGATGGGCCGGAAACAGCTTTAGGTATTCGAAACCCACGTCATGCGCCGCCATCGTCTCGCTGGGCGAGAAGACGCCAGGCAGATACGGCAGTTCGGATTCTGCGCTCGCGTTGAGCAGGACCCGCGTCAGGCCCGGACTCACCGCGAACGACGCACCGGCATTCGCCGCCTGAACGAACTGTTCCGGCCGGGTCAGGGTGCAGACCCCGATCACGGCCTGCGGCACCGCGCGGGCGATTGCCTCGACCGCATCGAGGGCGATCGGGTTACGCAGCGTCACCTCCAGTACCTTGAGCCCGCCTTCGACCAGTGCGCTCGCCAATGGGACCGCGTGCTCGAGCTCGCGGATGACAAGCACCGGCAGGACCTTCGAGCCGCCTAGTATGTCTCCGAAATCTGTTGCTTGCGTCATTGTCTACCTGCTGATCGAGTTTTTGGGATGTCCGCGGTCAC
Source organism: uncultured Chromatiaceae bacterium (assembly GCA_965364465.1). Classification (GTDB taxonomy): domain Bacteria; phylum Pseudomonadota; class Gammaproteobacteria; order Chromatiales; family Chromatiaceae; genus Thiosocius. The sequence continues at coordinate 236 of CBDTXT010000047.1, read as the reverse complement.
GCACCGCGATTTGCGGTGAGCATTATGCTCGTTAATCACCGGCTTGGCACAGTCGGCACCCGCCGCGCCAAGGGTGTGGCGCGTGTCGCAGCGCGCGCGGACATGGATTCGCACGCCCGTCACCGGCAGAGAATCACCCGTCCGGCCTTGTCACGGATGCTTTCCGCGTGCCGGGGCCTGCCAGCGGGCGGTCCGCTGCGCGATAATCGCCCAAATTGTCCCAATCTCGAGGTCAG
>CBDTXT010000046.1:0-12019 GCA_965364465.1 uncultured Chromatiaceae bacterium | reverse complement strand
GTGGTCGGTGGCGACTTTTGGTATCGCCCGATGGACGCGATGGTTCCATCGCGACACACCAGGATGGCCTGATGTTCGGCACCCTGCTCGCACCTGGCGAGACGCTGGACTACCGGTTTGACGCCGGCCGGCTGGGTTACCTGCACCTGGCGCGCGGCCGAATACAGGTTGGCGACGTCACCCTAGGGCAAGGCGACGGACTGAAGGTTCAGAAGCAGGGAATGCTGAAACTCAAGGGTATCGATGACACCGAGATCCTGCTGTTCGATCTGCCATGACACAGCTACCGGCCCAAAAGCATATCGAGGAAGACGTGACATGAAACAGATCGACATCTTTTATCACAGTGGCTATGGCCATACGACGAAGCAGGCCAGCGGCATCGAGAGCGTCGACGACGTCGCCGCCAATCTGCATGGTCACGGCAGCCTGGCGGTTCAAGAAGTCTGCCGAAGCGAGCAGCTGAGGTAGGCCCATGTCCAATCCAGTCATCGCCGATAACAAGCCGGTCAGGGTCAATCTGTCGAAAGGCCAGGAGTATCACTTCTGCACCTGCGGACGTTCGCGCAGCCAGCCATTCTGCGACGGCTCGCATACGAACACCGAGTTCACGCCACGGGTTATCGTCTCCGACGAAGACCAGGAGGCCTACCTGTGCGCCTGTAAGCACACGGCCAACGCGCCCTTTTGTGACGGCACACATACGCGGTTCTCCGACGCCCAGATTGGCAAAGAGGGACCAGGGGTCGATGAGCCAAAAAACCAGCAACCCGCTGCGAAGGCCACGCCCGAAGAGCCGAACGTCGAATTCATTCACGCACTGGCCGAGAACGGCCTGGCGAAGGTCGGCCATCACGGGCCGATGGCGGCGATGGGCGTTCCGCGCGACAAACTGCCCAAATGGGACGACATTCAGATCATGGTCGCACAGCTGGCACGCAAACCCCTGGCGGAAGATGCCGACGTGGTCACTGAACTGGTAATCGGCCCCAAAGCGCAAAGACCGCTGCAGCTAGACGTACCGCTTTTCGTGTCGGATATGAGCTTCGGCGCCCTGTCCGAAGAGGCGAAGATCGCGCTCGCGAAAGGCGCGGAACTGGCCGGTACCGGCATCTGCTCTGGCGAAGGAGGCATGCTGCCAGAAGAACAGGCAGCCAACAGCCGCTATTTCTACGAGCTGGCCAGCGCCAAGTTCGGCTACGACGAAAGCCTGTTGTCACGCGTGCAGGCCTTCCATTTCAAGGGTGGCCAGGGCGCCAAGACCGGCATCGGTGGTCACCTGCCGGCAGCGAAGAACATCGGCAAGATCGCCGAGGTACGGGGCATCCCCACAGGCCAGCCCGCGATCTCGCCGCCGACCTTTTCCGACCTGGACACGCCGGACGACTTCCGGGCTTTCGCCGACCGGGTGCGTGAACTGACCGACGGCATTCCGGTCGGCTTCAAGCTCAGTGCCAACCACATCGAGCGAGACATCGATTTTGCTTTGGAGGCGAGCGCCGACTACATCATCCTCGACGGCCGTGGCGGCGGTACGGGTGCGGCGCCGCTGTTGTTCCGAGATCACATCAGCGTGCCTACCATCCCTGCCCTTGCTCGTGCCCGGCATCACCTCGACCGCTGCGGTGTGGGTCGCGATGTCACATTGATAATTACTGGTGGTCTGCGCGTACCGAGCGACTTCATCAAGGCGCTCGCACTGGGCGCCGACGGCGTCGCCTTGGCCAACAGCGCCATACAGGCAATCGGTTGCATCGGCGCACGCATCTGCAACAGCAACAACTGTCCGGCCGGCATCGCGACGCAGAAGCCCGAGTTGCGTGCACGCATCGACATCGAGCAATCAGCCCAAAAGTTGAACAACTTCCTGCGCGCCTCGGTGGACTTGATGAAGGTCATGGCACGCGCCTGCGGCCACACGCACTTCGGGCAGTTAAACCCGGACGACCTGGCCACGTTGGATTGGTCGATGGCCCGACAGTCGGGCATCCCGTTTTCCGGGCTCGATGCCGGTCGGCACTGAAACATCACACACGGTCGAGGTGAAGTACCCCGGAAATCCAGAGGCTCAACCCATGCGATCGGAGAACCCAAAGTGATTGCCGTCGCTATCACTCCAGGGCGCCATTACGAAAGACCGAGGTGGCCGAGCGGCACAGGGATGTGCCGGTTCACGAGTCTCATCGACAAGGCAAGCGAGCACTGGGGTCGACTCCTGATTTCGACGGCAACTCGACGCAAAGAGATCGACCAGACGCCGGGATCATCCCGACTGCTCGGCGACCCAGTCGAGAATGCACTTCAGCGCCGCGTGGGTATTCTCCCGCGCCCTGTCCGACAAGGCCAGGCCCAAACCGAACTCGTAGCCGCGCACCGACAGCAGATCAGCAGGAGGCGGCTGCATCTGATGAACTCTTCGATAGACGGACAACAGGGACGCTGGAGACATCGCGTGCGTCGTGTAGCTGCTGTCCTCCTCCGGCTGCAGCGAAAGGCACTCGAACGGCGACTCGGCCGTCACACTGGCGTCGACGAACAGGATCCGCTCCCGGTGCTCCAGGTCCACGACGTGTTCGATCTGCAGCTGGAAGTCGGTTAGCAGATCGACCTCGGGTAGATCGTGTTCGCGCAGCAGTTCGTCCAGATAGGGACCGATGGCATCGTCGCCGCGCGACGGATTGCCCCAGGTGAAAACCAGGAGAGGACGAATCGAACCCGCGTCGAGGCTATTCTCCATCGTGCTTCTTGGGATCGGCGTCGCTGGCGATGTCAGTCACGGTCACGCCGCCCAGGGGCGCTCTGTGCATCCTATGGTCTCCCGCAGCGAAGACCTCAGAATTCACACCTCGCTATCGAGCCCGAGGCCTGCTTTTCCATGCGGTCGACGACCTCCTCTTTCGCGTTCAACAGTGTGACCTCCAGCGGCATCTTGCCCATCGCGTGGGTTGCGCAGGACAGACAGGGATCGTAGGCGCGGATCGCGACCTCGATCTGATTGAGCAGGGGTTCGGTCAAGGTGTTGCCATCCAGATAACGGCTGGCGACTTCTCGGATGGATTCGTTCATCGCCTGGTTGTTGTTGGTTGTCGAGACGATCAGATTCGCCTTGGTGACGATCCCGTCATCGTCGATCTCGTAGTGGTGGAACAGTGTGCCTCGGGGCGCCTCGATGACGCCGATGCCGACCTGCTGCATATCGCCTTCGCGCATGCGTTCGCTGCCCGAGATGTCCGGGTCTTGGAGGAGTTCCCTGATGGCCTCGGCGCAATACAGCAGCTCGATCAGCCGGGCCCAATGGAACGCCAGCGCAGACTGTACCGGAAGCCCACCGCCGATCTGCATGAAACCCTGGCGCGCCGCTTCGGCCATCGGCGTGGTGAAGAAGTCGCAGTTGTTGACTCGGGCCAGTGGCCCAACCCGATACCAGCCATTCTCGGGTCCCAGATCCTTGATGAAGGGAAACTTCATGTAGCTCCAGTTCTTGACATCTTCCTTGAGGTAATCCGTGTACTGGGTGTAGTCGACATGATCGAAGATCGTCTCGCCCTGCGCGTCGCGGGCGCGCAGGCCGCCATGATAAATGTCGAAGGCGCCGTCGCTGCGGATCATACTCATCGAGTTGGTCTCGATCGCGGCGAAGGCCATGTGGTAATCGTAGTGCTCCATGAACACCGTCTTGATCAGCTCGACCGCGTCCTGCGCCCAGGTGACGATCTGTTCGATGTCCTTGGCCAGGTAGGCGATCTCGTCTGTGTTCAGCGACTTGTTCACGCCGCCGGGGACCGCGCCCGTACCGTGGATCCGCTTGCCCGCGGTCAGGCGAATCACCTCCTGGCCGTACTTGCGCAACAGCACGCCCTGCTTGGCAATCTGCGGATGATCCTCTATGACTCCGACGATGTTACGGTGCCGGACATCGTCATCGAAGCCGAACAGGAGATCGGGTGAACAAAGATGGAAGAAATGCAAGGCATGCGACTGCAGCGTCTGCCCATAGTGCATCAGGCGGCGGATCTTCTCAGCGGTCGGCGTCAGCTCCCGGGCGCCCACCAGCATATCCGTAGCCTTTGCCGCCGCCAGATGATGGCTGACCGGACAGATCCCGCACAAGCGCTGCACCAGTACCGGCAGTTCCCAATAGGGGCGGCCCTGAATGAACTTCTCGAAACCGCGAAACTCGACGATGTGCAGCCGGGCCTGCTTGATGCGCTTGTCGTCATCCTGCAGCAGCGTCACCTTGCCATGGCCCTCGACACGGGTCAGGGGTTCGATAACAACGCGATTCAGTTTTTCCGGGTGTTCTGCGGTTTCCAATGATGACATGGCCTGAATCCCTGTTGGACTATCAATCGTAGTGAATTTGTTCGTACGGGAAGCTGATGGGCTTGCCTTCGATCAACTCGGTGAGAAAGGTCCAGATGGTATCGCCCGAAGGCGGACAGCCGGGCAGGAAATGGTCGACCTTTACCACCTCGTGTATCGGATGCACCTTGTTCAGCAGCATCGGGATCTCGGTGTCGCTCGGGATCAGTTGGGTATGTACGCCCACGCCGTCGACATACGACTCGCGCAGACAGTCTTTGAGCTCGAACTGGTTACGCATTGCCGGAATACCGCCGTTGACGGCACAGGCGCCGAGCGCAATCAGGATTTTACAATGCGCTCGAAACTCCCGCAGTACCTCCACATTTTCGGCGTTGGCGACACCGCCTTCGATGATGCCGATGTCGCAGTGACCGATCTTCTTGATATCGGTGAGCGGCGTGCGGTCAAACTCTACCAGCTGGACCAGCTCGAGGATACGCTCGTCGATATCGAGAAGGGACATATGGCAACCGAAACAGCCACACAGCGACGCCGTTGCAACTCGAATCTTCTCGGCCATGGTTACTTGACCTCGTCCTCGTGCGCAGCGACATCACCGACGACACTGATCGGCTGTCGGTCGTATAGACGCGAGCCAATCGGCTTGTCGTAGCCGCGGTGTTTGGAAAGGATGGCCCCTACCGGGCAGACGTGCGCTGCCTTGTCGTCAGCGGAAAAATCGCTGTCCCCCAGCTTGCCGCTTGGGGAGTTGATCACCAGGCTGCTGCCAATGCCGCGCCCGTCGATGGCGAAGACGTTCTTGTGATCGACATCGCGGCTGGCCCGCACGCAAAGCTCGCACAGGATACAACGATTGAAGTCAATAAGCGTATCCGGGTGAGAGGCATCGAGCTCGCGCCTGGGGAAGAAATGGGTGAAATGCGGCGACAGCATGTCAGTGTAGTAGGCGACCGCCTGCAGCTGACAGGCCCCACTCTTCTCGCAACCTGGACAGACGTGGTTGCCTTCGACGAACAGCATCTGCACCAGCATACGCCGCTGCAGGGTGATCTCCTCGCTGTTATTGGCGACTTCGAGCCCGGCCGATGCCGGATGCGTGCAGGCCGACACTTTTCTGCCGCCGATATCGACGATACAAACCCGACAGCTTCCGTGCGGCTTGAACTCGGGATTGTGGCACAGATGCGGGATGTACTCGCCGACGCGCAGCGCCGCATCCATGATGGTGTCGCCCGGCTGAAAGGCGATCGACTTTCCGTCGAGTCGGAAGGTGGCTTCGTTGCTCATGACTCCCTACCTAATGTGTGCCCCGGCGTCGTCGCGCCCGGTGATCTCGCGCGCCTCTTGCAGCGCCGCATCCAAGTCGAAGGCGGGTTCGTAGCTCTTCTGGCTCAGGCGACGTTCGTAGATCTGGGGAAATTTGCTCAGGGTATCGAGTATGGCATTGGGTGCGGTCACTCCCAGGCCGCACTGGCTGGAGGCCTTCATCAAGCCGCCGATGTTCCTCAGTTCGTCGGTGTCGAAGCGACTGCCGTGCCCCGCATGGACCTTGTCGACCAGATCTTTGACCAGCGCTCCACCCACCCGACAGGGCGTACAAAAGCCGCAGCTCTCATGAACGAAGAAGTGGGCGAAGTTCTGCACCATATCGAGCAGGTCGCGCTGACTGTCGAAAACCATGAAGGAACCAGCGGTCGCGACATCCTCGAAGGCGATACGCCGACCGAACTCATCGCGCGGCAGTGTTCTTCCTGCCGCCCCGGAGACCTGCACCGCCTGCGTGTCCGAGGCGCCGCAATCATCCAGCACCCGCTGGATGGTGACACCGAACGGAAACTCGTAGATCCCCGGCCGCTCGCAATCGCCGCTGACACTGAGCAATTTCGTTCCGGTCGATCGCTCGGTGCCGGCGCTCTTGAACCAGTCGGACCCCGAAACCGCGATCTGTGCGGCCTTGACCAGGGTCTCGACGTTGTTAACCACCGTCGGCCGGCCGAGATATCCGTGGGTCACCGGGTAAGGCGGACGTACACGGGGCACGCCGCGTTTACCCTCGAGAGACTCGATCAGTGCGGACTCCTCGCCGCAGATGTAGGCGCCGGCTCCCATATGGATCTCGATGTCGAAATCGAAGCCTTCCTTGCCCCCGATGCCGGCGCCCAGCAAGCCGGCGCGGCGTCGATCGTCCAGGGTCTGTTCGAGCCGATCCTTGAGGTAGAGATACTCGCCACGCAGATACAGAAAACCTCGACGTGCACGAATCGTACCGGCGCACAGGGTCATGCCCTCGAAGACAGCATCCGCATAGCTGTTGAGCAGCACACGGTCCTTGAAGGTCCCGGGTTCGCCTTCGTCAGCGTTGCAGACCACCACCCGGTCTCTACCGTCCGCGCCGCCGTCGGCATCGCGGCAGAACCTCCACTTGCGCGCCGTGTTGTAACCGGCGCCGCCGCGGCCGAGCAGGTGGGCTGCATCGATGGCGTCGAGGATGCGCTCCGGTCCTCGGTCGATGAGTGCATGAATCGCGCTGCCCGGCACGAGCGTATTGGAAAGCAACAAATCCTTTCTGCGGATGTTGTCTTCGACCTCGAAGTAGGCCGCAGGCCAATCTTCCAACGGCGTCCGGTTCTCGATCAACGCGGCGATGTTCTCGATGCGGTGGTTGTCGAGTCGGGTGACTGCCCGACCGTTGACCAGAATGGCCGGACCCTGATCGCACATCCCGGTACAGGAGGTCGGGGTTACGGTCACTCGCCCGTCCGGTCGCGGGACACCCGGTTCGACACCGAGCCGGATGCACAGATCCTGCATCAGTGCCCGGCTGCCGAGCATGTGGTCGGTGATACTGTCGCTGAAGCAGACGTCGAAGTCGCCGCGCGGGGTCTCGTGCAGGAAGCTGTAGAAACCCATCACACCGCGAACATACGCCTCGGCCAGGTTCAGGCCCTCGGCCAACAGTCGAATGGATACTTCCGGCACGTGCGAGCAGTGCAACTGCAGAGTGTGCAGATGCTGGAGGAGTCGCGTCGGGTCATTGCCGGAATCGGCAAGCAATCGAGCGGTGAGCCGCTCAGGAGCTGCTTGTAAAGACACTTCTTGCACCCTGTTCGGTTGTCGATCGGGCGTTCTGTGATGACGACAAAGCAGGGTCTGCCATGCAACGTATGCACCAGTACCGCCTGTCTGTCGTGCATCAGCCCCGATCGGAAATCTTCATTCGAGTATAGACGCGGCGCTTGCAGCATAATGATGGACCGCCGTGGCCAAGATCTCAAAGGTTTTCCTGATTACCCCGTTGGCTCGGCTATGCGGCAACAGGTCCCTGGATAACGGAACTGTCTGAAAAAACGAGGGAAGCCGTCATGGTCAAGCACGCGGCCCGGTTTCAAAGGGGCCTGAGTCTTCAAACTTTTCTCAGACCATACGGCAGTGAGCAGCAATGCGCGCAGGCACCCCCCGTCTGCGTTGGCCACAGGGCTTTTTGTGACCGGAATGTGACAAGCCCACGGGCTGCGCACTACGCAGTCACGAGGTACACCGGCGCCATAGATGCGACGACGAGTATCCTGACGTTTGTTGTTGTATTGTCCCCATTGAGCCTTCCTTTTTCGACCTTTCCGCCTATTTCACCCACTCGATTTCACTCGGCTTCCGGCTGTGACCGAACCAGCATGCCACCGGTCCGTCGAGTCGAGAATAGTGTTTGCCCATGGAACAACTCGGCACGATTCTGATCTTAACGACACTGGCTGGCGCTGCCCTTCCGATCGGCGGCGTTATCGCTCGCTTCGAACGGCTGCAGCCGAGATGGCTCGAAAAGGAATTCCGCCATACGGTGCTCGCATTTGGTGGCGGTGTCTTATTTGCAGCAGTCGCATTGATCCTGGTCCCGGAGGGAACTCAGCGGCTTGGCGCTTGGGCAGCGACGGGCAGCTTCGTCATCGGTGGAACTGCGTTCATGCTACTCGATCGTACCCTGGCTGAGCACGGGACCCCCGCATCCAACTTGATGGCTGCGTTGCTCGACTTTGCCCCAGAATCGATAGCGCTGGGTGCGCTGATCTCATCCGATCCGTCGCTCGGAGCGGTGTTGGCATTGTTTATCGGGCTGCAAAACTTACCAGAGGGATTCAATGCGTACCGAGAGATGATTCATCGAAGCCGTATGCGGATTCCCCGAGTCCTGTGGATCCTCCTGGCTGCGGCACTCATTGGGCCAATCTGCGGAATACTCGGACTTCTATTGCTATCCGAAGCCCCTGCGATAACGGGCCATGTCATGATGTTTGCAGCCGGCGGTATTCTCTACCTGGTCTTTCAGGATATTGCGCCGCAGGCAAGACTGGCGCGGCATTGGGCACCCCCGCTGGGGGCTGTCTTCGGTTTCGCCTTGGGTCTAACGGGCCATATGCTGCTCGTTCGCTGAGGATCTATTGCCTCGCACACTGGCCGCGCGGCGTCGGGGAACAGGTTGTTTATGCCGTTGGCTCGACCAGGACAATCCCCGTTTTGGCACGGCGCTGACGGGGGCGGCTGAATCGTGAAACCCGCGAGGGAACACCGGCTGAATGCGACGCCAGCGAGACACTTGCTTTCATCCATTCCACAGTGCAGAGGGTGTTAGCCTGGATATGGCACCAGTGTCCGGGGTGATCGCGCCGGCCAGGTGCGTTTGGCCGCCGCCCAGGAGCGAAAACCGTGGCCATAGCTATGGCTTGAGTGAAGGGCAAGTTCATGCATACCCGTCCACGATCGACTGGTGCAATATGCAGGCTGATAGCATTGTCTTTTGCTTCGTGCACATTGAGGAAGGCTTAGATGACCGACACACAGTTCGCACCGCTCTACAAAATTGCCGACAAATTCATCTCTCAGGCGAATGCACTTACCGAGAGTACGGACCTCGCGACCCTTGCCGCCGGGCTACGCTATGCCGCCGCCCGATTTGCTGCGTTTGAGGCGTCTTTGCGTACCGATGACCTTCGTCGCGACAAGGCAGAGGCGTTGGATGCCTACCTCAAGGAATTCCGCGCAATGCTTGACGATAATCTCGACCAATATAGCGAGCAACAGTCGAAGGCGTAGATCAAACACGACGATGTACGACTTTTTTGGGTCATCTGGAGAGGGCTTTGCTGCGCGCACCGAGGGGCCAGACCCTCAATGCAAATGCGCAGCCGCGACGGAACCGGAGTTTCGACACCCCCTAGTGGGCTGCCCGCCGAAGTGACGATACCCAGGCTGACGAATCGGCCGTGCCATGTCGCCCTACACGGGTGGACCAGTGAAAACTCGAGTCACGCCACCGGCGCAGCGTGGTTCGTCTAGTGTTGCTCTTCTGGCAGGGGCTTCGCCAGCAACCCTAACAGGGTTTGATCGTTCAAATGCCGACGCAATACGACGAGCAGATTGTAGCTGAACAGCGCCGCTGTCACGCAGATCGTATTTACCCAAACATGGTTGATATCCGGGTGTTCGAGTATCGCGGCCAATGCGCGCCAAAACCCACCCGCCTCGTGGCGAGCTTCAAAGCCTTTCTCCAGGAGCAGCACAACGGCCACCCCTGCCCCATAAAGCAGCGTTCTCAGTACGACGTCCACCCAGGCAGGTCGGCGTGCGACCCACGCCCCAAGCGAGACGTGTTCGAGCACCACAACGACCTTGGACAGAATCAAGGCACCGATTATCGCGACCGACAAATGCGTCAAGGGTACTTGATACGTTTCCAGCAAGAGGTTCTTGATTATCAGCAGCGGAACAAGCCAGCATGCGAAGAACAGCATCATCAAGGCCAATGATTTCAGTTCAGTCGTTAGCCTCGTCGACCAGCCACCGGGCTGACCTGATCTGTCTGTAGAAACCATGATGCACTCCTGACAAAGTGCCGAAAAAGGCTGGCGCAAGGCGCCTTAAAGACGCCCTCCGGATGCTTGGATTCGACGAGCGGCTAGACCTCTCCACTTGCCTCGACGCCGGCAAGGCCGATACCTGCCAAATGTCAATCCGACGACCTTGGGGTCATGCAAGACTCCATCTTACATCAATCACCGGTCGCCACGCTTGAGGGGACCTCGATTTCTCGAGGCGTCCTTGAGTCGATCGAAGTTGCGCGCGTGTGCCCGGTGACGAACACCCATTCAGTCCCCTGTCCGTTTTTCAGCGCGATCTTCCAAGCTACCCTCCCTATGTGCACGATGACATCGACAGCCCCCGCGGCATCCGTGGCGACTGCAGCTTCGCCCCGTTACGCCCGCACTGACGTCGACATCATGAGAACCGGCAATAGAGCCACGATTGCCGCCAGAGTGTAGATCCAGCTGAGATCAGCTCTCGTTTCCGATACCACGCTGCTTGCGCCTTGTTACATCCGTGAAGGTCGATGCCCCCGCTCCCGGCGAGCATCGACGACCAGCGTGCCCAAGGTCATGGTCTAGTGGGCTGCTTGGTAAGTTCGGTCACACTCAGCCGATCCACAAGCGTCATCGGCAAGGCTCGCGAGCGCCGGACTAGCCGTTGCTAATTCAAGCGAGCGAAACACAGGCGATGGCGCTTGTGTACCGGCCCGAAGGGAGCCCCACTAGTGTGGCCCACCCTGCATGTGATGAATCGGATTGCCGTCCACCGCAATCGCTTGCGTATTCTCGAGCTTCTTGATTTCCTCCTCCGTCAGCTGCGGGCGATCCACCTTGATGGTCAGCTTGTTCAGCTTGGCGGTCAGCGGGAACGGCGGCTTATAGTCCGCATCGTTGACCCCGGTCAGGGTGTCGGAGCCGATATCGAAGGCCTCGTCCCACTGCAGAATGATCGGCAGGGTTCGCTTCATCGGCTTGGTGTCGACGACCTCGCCGTTCACCTTCAATGTCCCGGTGCCGGATTGGCCGACACCGGACATGCTGTTGTATGCAAACGTCCCGGCACCCATGCCGTCATATTTGAAGTCGAACTCCAGGGTGTGACGACCCGGCGGCAACGCTTCCGGACCCTCCCACTTGATGCGCTTCAGGTTGATCAGGTTCCAAAGGAACACCGGCTTGCCTTCGAGCAGGTAGAAGCCGTAGCCCGCGAAGCGCCCACCGGAGGTGAGGATCATGCCCTCGGCACCGTCCTGTGGAATCTCGATGTCCGCCGTGATGGTGTAGGAGCTGTTCAACAGGGACGGCGAGTCACCCTGGGGGAGACCGGTCATCGGGTGCGTGTAAACGAACTCGGTGCGCCCCGCGGTAATGTTCGGACGCGGCTGCGCCAGACGCGAGGCCACCGAGGCGTCCATCGGGAAGACCTGGTACTTCTTCGCCTCCTCGATGAACAAGGCCTTGAGCTCCTTCACCTTGTCCGGGTGCTCGTCGGCGATGTTGTTGAATTGGCTGAAATCTTCATCGAGGTTGTAAAGCTCCAGTACCTGGTTGTTCAGCGGGTCGGGATTGGCCGCGCCGAAGGCCTCCCAGGGGGCGCGATTGACCTTGGTACTGAGCAGCCAGCCATCGTGATACAGGGCGTACTGGCCCATCATTTCGAAGTACTGCGTCTTGTGCCGGGTCGGCGCCTTGGCGTTGGCTGCGTCGAAGGTGTAGGCGAAGCTGGTGCCCTCGATGGGTGCCTGCTCAATGCCGTCCACGTATTCGGGCGCCGGGATGCCGGCCACTTCGAGAATCGTCGGCACCACGTCGATGATGTGCATGAACTGCTCACGCAG
>CBDTXT010000045.1:0-12060 GCA_965364465.1 uncultured Chromatiaceae bacterium | reverse complement strand
CTCATTCTCTACACTGCTGACCTCAATAGAACCCCCATGAAGATCCACCCAGGCGACCTGCCAATCGGCGCCGGTCATCCGGCGCTCGACACGGCCGCGAATCACGTCCAGCCAGCGTTGCAGTTCCGCCTCGCGCAGCCCCGCCGCACGCAGGCCGTCTGCCGCCTCGTCTATCAGGGTCGAAGACAGCAGCTCGGAGAGCTCGCGACTGACCCCGTCTGTCCAGGTCACCGGCGCCGACAGGCCATGGCGCGCGGCCGCATAGAAATTGTCTCGCGCCACCCCGAACGGCAGTCGTTCGGTCAACGGGTCGGGCGAGCGCATCAGCGCCTCGAACAAACCGAGGAACAGCGCCGTATTGGCGATCGCGTCGCGCGGCGTCGGGCCCGCAGCCACGACGCGGTGCTCAATCCGGCAGTGCGGGTCGCCGGCGTCGTCGAATCCGATCAGCGGACGGTTCCAGCGCCAGATGGTGCCATTGTGCAACCGCAGGTGTGCGAGTTGCTCGGGCGGCGAATCCATCAGGTCGGGCAGGATCACCGGGTAACGCGTCCGGTTGGCCTCGAAGCACTCCAGGATGCTGTCCTGCGCATAACGGACACCGAAGGTCACGCGCTTGCTGTAGGCACTGCCGCCGACCGCAACCGCCTGCTCGAACAGCGGAATCCGCGTCTCGTGCCACAACTGCCGTTCGAACAGAAACGGTGAGTTGGCGGCGGCACCAACCGTCACCGCCGATAACATTTTACATACATTGAAGGCTCGCGCCGCTTCCGCCGCATCGACCTCGACATGGATCTGCAGCGAGGTGGTCGCCGCCTCGAGCATCACGTCCGCATGGCGGTGCAGCAGGTGCTCGTCACCCTCGATGTCGAGCAGGATCGGCTCGCCGTGGCGGAGTCGGAAGATCTGGTCATTGATCGCCTGGTAGCGCTGCAGCGGCGACATGTTCTTCAACGTGAGGTCACTCGCGCGGACGGTCGGCAGGATCCCGGTCAGCAGCGGTCGCAGTCCCAGTCGGCCCGCCGCCACCGCACAGTGCTGCCAGTGCAGCAGCAGCGCCTGGTGCATCTCGTCCAACGCACCGGGCGCCAGCGGCAGAGGATCTGAGTTGATCTCGAAATTGAACCGGGCGAGTTCCGGAACGACGAACGCATCGTCCATCGTGCGAAGAAATTCGCGGATACGGGGGGCCGGGCGTGATTGCGCATCGATCAGCCAGCCCTCGATCTCGAAGCCGAAACGGCGTCGCGGCGAATGCAGGCCGCCGCGCGCCAGCCAGTCGCTCAGCAGCCGGGTTTCGTCGTCCAGTCGATCGCGAAACTTGGCAAAGGCCGCATCGTCAAAGTTGCTGTCGGAGATCTCCTGTCCCATGTATCCAAGATTAACCGCTTCCCGACGCCAGTGCCCGCTCGGCCTCCAGCAGGCGTTGCGGCGTCCCGACATCGAACCATCGCCCCGTGTGGCGCTGTCCGCTGACGCGGCCCGCCCGCATGGTGTCGCGCAACAGCGGTCCCAGCGGAAACGCATCCGGCCCGCTCCCGGCAAACAGCGCGGGACTGTAGACCCCGATCCCGCTGAAGGTGAGCCGCGGCTCACCGTCGGCCAGCAGGCGGCGCCCGTCCAGGCGGAAATCGCCCCGCGGATGGTGCGGAGGGTTGTCGACCATCACCAGGTGCGCGAGGTCACCGTCGGCAAGCCTCAGGCTGGCCGGGTCCAGGTCGCTCCAGACATCGGCGTTGAGCACCAGGAACGGCTGTTCGCCGAGCAACGGCAGCGCATACCGTATGCCCCCACCAGTCTCCAATGCCCTTCCCTCCCCCTCGCAGGAATAGCGGATGCGAAGCCCCCAGCGGGCACCGTCGCCGAGGGCATGCTCAATCTGCTTTCCGAGATGCGCGTGGTTGATTACCAGCTCGTGGATTCCGGCACCAGCCAGTCGTTCGATATGCCAGACGATCAGCGACTTGCCGCCGACCGGCAACAGCGGCTTGGGCGTGTGGTCTGTGAGCGGCCGCATACGCTCGCCGCGCCCAGCGGCGAGGATCATCGCGGTGGTGAGGGCAGGCATCCGAGACGTACCTCAGGCCCGCCCGGTCGCCCCGGCCGGATTCAGGCCTTCGACCTCATCGCATCGAAGAATTCCTGATTGGTCTTGGTCACCTTGAGCTTGTCATACAGGAATTCCATTGCCGCCAGCTCGTCCATCGGATGCAGGATCTTGCGCAGAATCCACATCTTCTGCAGTTCGTTCTCCGGCATCAGCAGTTCCTCGCGCCGAGTGCCCGAGCGGTTGATGTTGATGGCCGGGAAGATGCGCTTTTCGGCGATTCGCCGGTCCAGGTGGACCTCCATGTTGCCGGTACCCTTGAACTCCTCGTAGATGACGTCGTCCATGCGTGACCCGGTTTCCACCAGCGCAGTCGCGATGATCGTGAGCGAGCCACCCTCTTCGACGTTGCGCGCGGCCCCGAAAAAGCGCTTTGGCTTCTGCAGCGCATTGGCGTCGACGCCGCCGGTCAGGACCTTGCCGGATGACGGGATCACGGTGTTGTACGCGCGGGCCAGCCGGGTGATGGAATCGAGCAGGATGACAACGTCTTTCTTGTGCTCGACCAGCCGCTTTGCCTTCTCGATCACCATCTCGGCGACCTGCACATGGCGCGCGGCCGGCTCGTCGAAGGTGGACGAAATCACCTCGGCGCGCACCGAACGCTTCATTTCTGTGACTTCTTCCGGGCGCTCGTCGATCAGCAGCACGATCAGGTAGGATTCCGGGTGATTGCTGGCGATCGATTGTGCAATGTTCTGCATCAGCATGGTCTTGCCGGCCTTCGGGGGCGACACGATCAGGCCACGCTGCCCCTTGCCGATCGGCGCAACCAGCTCGATGGTGCGCGCCGTGATGTCCTCCGTACTGCCGTTACCGATCTCGAGATGGAACTTCTTGTTCGCAAACAGCGGCGTGAAGTTTTCGAACAGGATCTTATGCTTCGCATTCTCTGGCTTGTCGAAGTTGATCTCGTCGACCTTGAGCATCGCGAAGTAGCGCTCGTTGTCCTTCGGCGGCCGGATCTTGCCGGAGACAGTGTCGCCGGTACGCAGGCTGAAACGCCTGATCTGGCTCGGCGACACGTAGATATCGTCCGGGCCCGCGAGGTAAGAGGAATCCTCCGAACGCAGGAAACCAAACCCGTCGGACAGGATCTCCAGCACCCCGTCGCCGTAGATATCCTCGCCCTTCTTGGCGTGTGCCTTCAGGATAGCGAAGATCAGGTCCTGTTTTCGTGAGCGCGCGACGCCCTCGATGTTCATGGTTTGTGCCAGCTCATTGAGCTCAGGCACGGGCATCTTCTTCAGTTCGGTGAGATTCATTTCCAGCCTTGGGAAAAACGTAGTCTTGTTCGGAATGGTTCAGGGGGGAACGGCGCAGGAGCGCCTGTCTGTACTTGAAAACTTCAGTGGGAGAAGCGACCCCGGGAGGAGCCTGACGCAAGTTTAGCACGCGATTGGCTTTCGTCCAGCCTTATCGGGCTCGGCGCTGCGGCGCCAGCGCGCCGCGCGCCTCTCGACTTCAAAGGTTACTGTCGATGAATGCGGTCAGCTGCGATTTCGAAACCGCGCCAACCTTGGTGGCCTCCACCTCGCCGTCCTTGAACAGCATCAGCGTGGGAATGCCACGGATACCGTAGCGAGGCGGCGTGTTCGGATTGTCGTCAATGTTCAACTTCGCGACCTTGACGCGGCCTTGGTACTCGCCCGCGATCTCATCCAGCACCGGAGCGATCATCTTACACGGACCGCACCACTCCGCCCAGTAATCGACCAGGACAGGCTCCGACGACTGCAATACTTCATGCTCGAAATTGTCGTCCGTTATATGAACGATCTTGTCAATCACTGACTCTCTCCAGATAGCTTCGGAATTAGTAAGGATGCCCCGTCGGGCACCTTTTTGAGCGGAAGAATCCCGCCGGCTTTTGCGCCTCCAGACTTCGGAACCGTTGCGCATCAACCGGCATTTCAGCTGATCAGTCCACGCAATTCAAGCCCTTAGCGATTCTCGGGGCCCGAATTCGGGTATGCTTGCGCGCCATGAGCGAAAAACACCTGACTAAAACCCGATTCGACAGTTTCCCATTTTCCGAGGCAATCATGGCGGGCGTCCGCGACGCCGGCTTCGAATACTGCACCCCGATCCAGGCCGAAACACTGCCGATCGCGCTGGACGGCCGAGACGTTGCCGGCCAGGCCCAGACGGGCACCGGAAAAACGGCCGCCTTTCTGTTGGCCACGCTGCACGTACTCGATCAGGAGCCCGCAGAGCCCTCGAGGAAACGCAATCAGCCGCGTTCCCTGATGCTCGCCCCGACACGGGAACTCGCGGTCCAGATCTATAACGATGCCTGCATACTGGCCGGCCATACCGGCCTCAAGGTGCGCGTGGTCTACGGGGGCACCGGCTACGACACGCAGCGCAAGGCGGTGGAGGAAGGCGTCGACATCCTGATCGGGACGCCCGGGCGGATCATCGATTACTTCAAGCAGCGGGTATTCGATCTGCGCGCCGTGCAGACGCTGGTGCTCGACGAGGCCGACCGGATGTTCGACCTCGGCTTTATCAAAGATATTCGTTTTCTGCTCAGGCGCTGCCCGCAACCAGAAGACCGACAGGGCATGTTGTTTTCGGCGACGCTGTCCTACCGGGTGACCGAACTGGCCTACGAGCACATGAACAACCCGCAGAAGGTGGTGATCCAGGCGGAACAGATCACCGCCGACCGCGTGCGCGAAACCGCCTACATGGTCGCCAACGACGAGAAAATCCCGCTGTTGGTCGGTCTGATGCACCAGTTGGAGGGTGCGCGCGTGATCGTGTTTATCAATACGAAGCGCGAGGCGGACAAGGTCTGGGGCTTCCTCGAGGGCAACGGCCATCACGCGGCGATACTGTCGGGCGATGTGCCGCAGAAAAAGCGCCTCAGCCTGCTGAAGCGCTTTTCCAGCGGCGAGGTCTCGGTGCTGGTCGCGACGGACGTGGCGGCACGCGGACTGCATATCGAAGGCGTCACCCATGTCGTCAACTACGATCTGCCGGAGGATGCGGAGGATTACGTGCATCGTGTCGGCCGCACCGCCCGGGCCGGCGCCGAGGGCGACGCGATTTCCTTCGTCTGCGAAACCTATGCGTTCTCGCTGCCGGACATCGAGCAATTTATCGGACACAAGATCCCGGTTGGCCCCGTTTCGCTCGAACTGCTGGCCGAAATCGACCCGTCCAGTCGCGTGCGGATCAAGCGCGAAGACCGGCTGCAACGGCGTGATGGCGACGGCCGCAACAAGCGTCGTGGCGGCCCCCCAGCCGCGGCGAAAGACAATAAGGCTGGTGGCGAAAAGCCTGCGGGAGAAGGGCCGCGCAGACGCCGGCGACGTAGACCCAAGGGTGACGGCGCCGCCCCCGCATGACCGGATCTGGGGTAGCACCGGGCAACAAGTGTAGCCGCTGTCTCAGCTCGACCTGCTGTACCTATACGACCGAGGCCCTGGGCACCTTGCGCTCGAAGGCCGATTTCGACCATGTGCTGTGGCAGATATCGCATCAGGACGTCGAGGTCTACCGCGACCGGGACGGCTGGTATCTGCTGATCCGCGGCCAGTGCGAACACCTGCTGCCCGGGGGTGACTGCGCGATCTATGCCGACCGCCCACAGGTCTGCCGCGAATACAGCAACGACTGGTGTGAATTCGACGAACCCGCCGAGTCGCACTTCACCCACCATTTTCGCAACTACGCCGAGCTGCTCGAATATTGCCGCCGGCGGTTCAAGCGCTGGGGCGACTGATCTATCCTTGTCAGATCCTCGCCGGCTCGCATGCCGTCCTAGCCGGGCGCCCCAATGTCATGTCCTTGCCAATCGTTTCAATCGAGCCTGCCGCTGCCTTTCGTCCGCATCGAAACCGGCCGATCAGATTGTCCTCGGCCAAGCCGGGCAATGGTGACGCGCCGTGCGCAGGCGCGGCCGGGAGCCCAGGCGTGGACCGATGAGCCGCACGAGTGATGTCGGCGGGCGGGAGCCCGCCTCGACGCGCAGACTGCCGGGCATCGGGACGCGCTATGCGCAGCTGTTCGCCGCGTTCGCGCTGGCAATTGCGATCGTCGCGCTGTTCCTTTTTCAGGCACTTTCGTCCGCGGACAAGGACTTTGCCGCGCAAGCGGGGCGCATGGAGCGGAACACTGCGCTGATCGATGAAGCCGATGCGCAACTCTTTGAACTGCAGCGGAAGATACACCAATATTTGCTGCTGCCCTCGAAGAGGGGACGAGCGCAAATCGACTCGACACTCGACGGACTGGACAATACGATCACCAGACTTGCAGCGCAGCCTGATTGGGAACGAGACGCGGCACTGGCGGCAATCGTTCGGGTGCTGCCGGCGGATACCGACGGACTCCTGCGGGGCGTCGCCGAACTGGTCCATCTTGTCCGCACTGAAGCCCCCGTCTCGCGCGGACGACCTCGCCCGGAACAACCCGCCACACTGAGGAATACCACCTGGACCGGCGACCCCGACCTGCCGCCGACGCCGGGCGTACGTCGCAATCCTCGAGCCGGCCTGCAGTTCCTGCGCGATCACATCGATCCACGGCTGCAGACCGTGCGTGACGGGCTGACGCAGTTGCGGAGCGCGGCGCAGGCACAGCGCCTTGCCGGTGGCGCGGATTTTTTCGGGCTGCGCAAGCAGTTCGCGCTCACGATGTACTCGGTACTTGGATTGACGCTGCTACTCGGCGTCGCAACTTACCTGGTGCTGAACCGACTGATCCTGCGCCCGGTCCGGGTGCTGACCGCAAACGCCTACCGCGATGAACCACCGCCTCGGCTCACTTCGGCCGTGCGTGAAAGCCGCGGCCTGCTCGACGCGGTCGGTGCGCTGAAGGCCCAGTTGTCAGACCGCGAACGCGAAGTCCAATACCTCGCACAGCACGACGCGCTGACCGGCCTGCCGAACCGCGACCTTTTCCGTCAGCGACTAACTGAATCGATCGACGCCGCTCGACGGCACGGCATGCCGGTGGGCGTGCTGTTTCTGGACCTCGATCGCTTCAAGCAGGTCAACGACAGCTACGGCCACGCGGTCGGCGACGAGATGCTGATCGAAATCAGCCGGCGCCTGCGCAAGGTGTTTCGCCAGGACGACCTGGTCGCCCGTCTCGGCGGAGACGAGTTCGCGATCCTGCTGGAAAATCTGCATCAGCGGGACGAAATGACCCGGCTCGCGGAGAAGGCATTGAGCGCCATCCGGCGCCCCTACGAGGTCGCCGGCCGCTTGTTTCATAGCGGCGCTTCGATGGGCATCGCGGTAGCGCCGGACGATGGCACCGACCCGGATCGGCTGATCCAGCTCGCCGACACGGCGATGTATGCGGCCAAGAAGGACGAGGGTTCCAGCTACCGTTACGTCAGCGCCGAACTGACGGCCGAAGCGGCGGCAAGGCATGCGCTGGAAAACGAACTGCGCGAGGCGATCCGTCGGCATCAGCTCGAATTGCACTTCCAGCCGGTGTTGGCGACGAGTGACGGACATCTTCATTGCTACGAATCACTGCTGCGCTGGCCGCACGCCGAGCAGGGCATGCTGCGCCCAGCATCCTTCATGAACGCGCTGGCCGATGCCGGCCTGTGCAGCGCAATCAGTGACTGGGCGCTGGACCAGATACAGACCAAGCGACCGCGCGGCAATGCGGTGATATCGATCAACCTGAGCGCCCGACTGCTGCACGACGAGGCCTTCGCGGCGCGATTGTTCGAGCGCATCGATGCCGGCCGCCTGGTGCCCGGCGAACTGATCATCGAGATCACCGAGGACACACTGGAGACCGATCTGCGCGCCGCAGCCCGGGTATTGCATGAACTGAAACGGCGGGGTGTCCAGATAGCGCTGGATGATTTCGGCACGGGCCAGGCCTCGCTGAGCCACCTGCGGCGCTTCCCGTTCGACTACGTCAAGATCGACCAATCCTTCATCGCGGGGATCGGCAGCGTGCCAAACGACGAAAAGTTGATCCAGGCGATCATCAGGCTGGCCCATGCGCTCGGTATGCAAGTGGTGGCCGAAGGCGTGGAAACCGAGAAACAGCGGGACTTCCTGATCACCGAGGGCTGCGACTTCATCCAAGGCTACCTCGTCGGCAGGCCGGCAGTCGGCGGATAATCGCAAGCTGCAATCGGGGCGGGCAGCGTCCGCCGATCGACGTCCGAGCCGATCATTCCCCGACAGCACAGCGCGAGACGAATTCTCGCAAGCCGGGCATCAACGCCGAGAATCCCTGCACCGCGGGAAACTCGTCGACCCGGCGTTCGGCCTGCCGAGTATCCGGCTTGCGAATGGCGAGGAGTTGGGCTATCCCGTAGCGTCGGGCCGAGCGCAGCACCGGCAGGCTGTCGTCGACGAACAATGTGCGCGCAGGGTCGAAGGGTTCTTCTGTCTGCAGCCTTCCCCAAAACGCGGCATCCTCCTTGGGCAACCCCAGGTCGTGTGCGCAGACCACATGGTCCAGCCGATCCCGCAGCTCCGTTCGACGCATTTTCAGTTCGAGCGACTTCTGGTGCGCATTGGTCACCAGCACCCGGCGTTTGCCCGCTTGCGGCAGCAGGTCGAGAAAGTCGGTCACTTGCGGGTGCACGCTTATCAGATGCCCGACCTCTTCCTTCAGCAGCACGATGTCGAGACCAAGTTCCCGGGTCCAGTGGTCGACACAGTACCAGTTCAGCGTTCCCTGGATGTCGCGATAGCGCGCGAGCAACTCGGCGCTGGCGTCGGCCAACGTGATGCCGCGCGCCTCCGCATAGCGCCGAGGGACGTGCTCGAGCCAGAAATGATTGTCGAAATGCAGATCGAGCAGCGTCCCATCCATGTCCAGCAGCACGGTATCGATGGTTTTCCAATCTGGCACGCGGGTTCCTCGCCGGGGTTTTTTGTATCATTGTGGGCTCGCGGGCGGCGTCGGCCGTCACACCCGATCGACACACGGAGTTTTCAATGGATCAACAGGCACAACAGCTGCTCGACATCGCCCGAAAAGCAGGTCAAGCGATTCTCGAAGTCTATCACCAGGACTTTTCCGTCGAGCAAAAGGAAGACAGTTCGCCGCTGACGGCGGCGGATCTGGCCTCGCACCGCGCGATCATGCAAGGCCTGGCCGCGATCGACCCCGAAACCCCGGTACTCTCCGAGGAGGGCGCGAACATCCCGTTTTCGACCCGCAGCCAGTGGCTGCGCTACTGGCTGATCGACCCGCTCGACGGGACGCGCGAATTCGTCAAACGAAATGGCGAGTTCACGGTCAACATCGCACTGATAGAGAACGGCGTCCCCACCGTGGGCGTCGTCCACATCCCGGTGAGCGGCATCAGCTACCTGGGTCAGGCCGGTCGGGGTGCCTGGAAGGTCGACGCCGAAAACCAGTCCAGCGCGATCCAAGTCAACACCTCTGTGCAACGCCCGGTGCGCGTCGCCGGCAGTCGCTCGCATGCCGGCGACAGCCTGAAACGCTTCCTCGAACGCGTTGGAGAGCACGAGATCGTCAGCATGGGGAGTTCGCTCAAACTGTGCCTGGTTGCAGAGGGCGCAGCAGATGTCTATCCACGCCTCGGCCCGACCTCGGAGTGGGATACCGCGGCCGCACAGGCAGTGGTGGAGGCCGCCGGCGGCCGGGTGACGGACACCGAGCTGGAACCCTTGCGCTACAACACCAAGGATTCACTGCTCAATCCGCACTTCCTGGTGTTCGGGGACACCTCGCAGAACTGGAGAGATTACCTTTGATGGCGCAGGGTCGCCGACCCGTGCTCGATATGCTGCGTGTACTGGCGGTGGTCTGTGCCACCCTGGCCATGCTCTCGGTCCCGGCCCGGTCGGCCGAAACGGCGGCCGACCCGATCCAGTTCGACGACACCCCGCTGGACGATCTGCTGGAGCACCCGGCCTGGTTCAAGGACAGCTTCCTCGAACTGGACGATGATCTGGAGGAGGCCATCGCGGCAGGCAAACAGGGCATCATCGTCTATTTCGGCCAGCGGCGTTGCGCCTACTGCAAGATGCTGATGGAGGTAAACTTCCAGACCACGGACATCGTCACCTACACGCGCCGCCACTTCGACCTGATACCGATCGACATCTGGAGTCCGGAGACAGTGACGACACCCTCCGGCGAGACCCTCAGTCAACGCGACTACTCGGTCAAACTGGGCACCAATTTCACCCCCTCGCTGGTGTTCTACGACGTCGAGGGTCGCGTCGCGCTGCGTCTGCGGGGCTATTATCCGCCGTACCAGTTCCGAGCGGCATTGGAGTACGTCGCCGACGGACACTACAAACGCGAGCGATTCGCGGTCTACATGGCGCGCGGCGACCGGACATTGCGATTCGAACCCGGGGACCTGATCGACGAATCCTTTTTTTCACCCCCACCTTACAACCTGGACCGCTCGCATTTTGCATCGGAGCTGCCTTTGGTCGTGTTCTTCGAGCAGGGTGACTGCCATGCCTGCGACATCCTGCATACCCAGCCATTGCAGCGCAAGACGGTGCGAAACCTGTTCAATCAATTCGAGAGTGTGCAACTCGACATGTGGTCGGATACACCGGTCGTCAAACCCAATGGCGAGACCTCCACCGCGCGCAAATGGGCAGAGGAACTCGGGATCTTCTATGCACCGTCGATCGTATTTTTCGACGAACGCGGCCGGGAGATCATCCGGGTCGACTCGGTGGTGCACTTTTTCCGTCTGCGCAATGTGCTGAACTACGTCGTCAGCCGCGGTTACCTGACCGAGCCAAACTTCCTGCGCTGGAGTTCCGGTACCCGGCGTCTGCTCGAGGACCCCTATCCAGGACAGAACGCCTCCAGGTAATCTTCATAGGCGCGTCGCCGGCGGCGCAGTTTCTCACCCTGCGCCGGTTTGTAGCCACGGCGCATCTTCGCCCGGACTGCATCCAGACCAGCCCGCTTGCGCCGGCACTGATAGGCCTGCCGGGCCTCGGCCGTTTCCCGCAAAGTGCTCGTCTCGCGCGCCGGTCTGCGCGACGCGGAGCGTCCCTGCGCCCTCGCGCGCAACCAGGCACGTTCGCTCGCTCGCAACCCCACGGCGGACGAGGGTGTCGACGCCGACTCAGGAACGGGGACCGCGATCGTGATCGCGGCGTTGCACGGCAACTGACTGTACATGACTTCGCCAAACTCGCCCGCGCAGCGATAGATCTCGGCCCCCGACGAGGCCGTCGTGATGAGCCAGAACGACCACAGTAAACACCCTGGAAAACGCATGCTCCCTCCCTGGAATCCGCGATGCATTGTTCGAAAATATAGCGCATCGACGCACCGCTCACCCGCTCCCCTGTCACCGACCGCACGCTAAACCGGGTGCATCGCGCAAGGCGCGGAATCTAAAGCACTACCTCTCCGGGCCGATGCATTGGACATGAAACGGCAGCCGCCCGCCAAGTTCAGCGAACGAGATCTGCGCCGGGAAAACGCGATGCTGCGCGGTCTGTTGCAGACCGTCGGCCAGGATGCGGCATACAACCAGGGTGTGATGGCCCGTTTCCAGGAACGCGAACTCGCGCTGTTGAGCGCCAGCGATCTGGTGCGGCTGCTCGACCGACTGACCGACGGCATGCGCAGCTCCTTCGGGCTGGATGCGGTCAAACTGATCTTGCTGGACCCGTTTCTGGTCGTGCACGACCTGCTTGCCGCGAGTAACGCCGTCGACGACCGCCTGATGCGCGACATCGAGCTCTGTACCGATGTACGCGCGACGCACGCGCGCTTCAACGACTTGCACGCGCCTTCGCTTGGGGCATGGGACGAGCGGCGTCATGGGGCCCTGTTCGGCCGCCGACTGGGCGGAAGCGTTGCGCTGCTGCCACTGCGTCAACCCGAGGGGCTCGCTGGCTTCCTGTGCCTCGGCAGCCGCGACCCGCGCCGGTTCCAGTCGGGCCAGGCGACCGACTTTCTGGGCCATCTCGCGTCCGTTGCAGCGGTCTGTCTCGAGAATG
>CBDTXT010000044.1:0-12072 GCA_965364465.1 uncultured Chromatiaceae bacterium | reverse complement strand
TGTCGAAATGCAGCTCGCACTCGGCGCAGATCCGGTTCGGGTTGTCACCGCCGTGTATATGGCCGAGATTGAGTGTCGGCACGTCGACCGCGAACAGCGGATTGCGGTAGCGTTGCTGCAGTTCGCTGCGCCAGGCGATCAGCTCGCCGATTGCGCGGTGCATCCCCTCGAGTGCACTGACGCCGAGCCCCGGGTCGCTCGAATGCCCGGAACGCCCGGTCAGCCGGATTGCCTCCATACCGATGCCCTTGTGCAGGCGAATCGGCCTGAGTCCGGTGGGTTCGCCGATCACCGCGTATCGACCGAGCTGGCGATGCAGGTCGAGCAGCGCCTTGGCGCCGCACATGCTGCTCTCCTCGTCCGCGGTGGCGAGCAGGATCAGTGGTTTTCGGAGCTGCGCCAGGTCGAGGTCCTGGATGGCGTCGAGGGCGAGCGCGAAGAAGCCCTTCATGTCGCAAGTCCCGAGCCCGTACCATCGGCCGTCGCGTTCGGTCAGGCCAAAGGGATCACTGTGCCAGCGTTTTTCGTCATAGGGCACCGTATCGGTGTGGCCGGAAAGCACCAGGCCGTCCGGGCCGCGGCCGGCGCTCGCGATCAGGTTGAACTTGCCCGGATGACCCGGGATCGGGAGACGTTCGACCGCGAAGCCGCGCGATGTGCACCAGTCGGCGAGGTGATCGATCACCTGGGCATTCGACTGATCCCACGCGGGGCTGACGCTGCTGACCGAGGGTGCCCCGATCAGCTGGCGCATCATCTCCTGGAGTTTGGGATGTCGCATTCGCACAGAGTGGACCATGCCCTGACGGGCGTCCAGTGGTTGGCACAGGGTCTTGCTTGCCGGCGCCCACGCATGCGATGCATGCCCCGCTGCGCAAGCTGATTGCTGTGGTGATGAGCCCGGCCGGGCCGACCGGCTAGCGGCCGTCGCGGCTGTCGGCCAGGGCCGCGAATACCCCGAGCCCGATGAAGGTGCCGGCCGAGAGGTAGCGACCTGCTAGCGCAGGTCCGCTCGCGTTGCGCAAAGCGCTTGCGAACACGCCAGCCGCGATCGCGTACAGCGCGTCGGTGATGGCCGCGATCACGACGAACAGGATACCGAGCGCGACTCCCTGGATCATCGGGTCGGCGTCGAGGCCCATGAACTGCGGCAGGAAGGCCGCAAAGAACAGCGTGGTCTTCGGATTCAGTAGCGCGACGAGGAACCCGTCGCGAAACACCTGCCGGCTGCGCGCCGGGCCGGCCTCGGGGGCCGCCCGATCCGTCGCTGAAGACAACAGTGTCCGGATGCCGAGAAAGACCAGATAGGCCGCACCCGCATACTTGACGATCGCAAACGCGCCCGAGGACACCGCGAACAATGCCGCAAGCCCCAGTGCCGCGGCCAATGCACTGGCGAGGTTGCCGAGTGCAACACCGGCGACCGACAACAGGCCGGCGCGCCGGCCCTGTGTCAGGCTGCGCGTCACGATGTAGAGCACCCCCGGCCCCGGGGTCAGCGCGAGCAGCAGGCTGGCCATCAGGAAAGCGACCAGCAGCGGTGCGGGAGGTAAGAGATCGATCATCGCTGCAGTTTGCTGGGTCGGGTGAGACTGTGGCCAGGCGCCGGGGTCTTGATCTTAGGCGAAGGGCCGGGTGTCGGCCAATGCACCGGGGTGCGGCGGTTTCGCGGAACCGAAAAGTTCCCTCGTTCGTCGGGAAATGTGAGGACTTGCGCAACTCCGCTAGGGTCCCGGGTTCGGATTGCGATTTGTCAACGCGCGGCCGCGCTGCAGGATTTTCAATGAAACCGTGAACAGGCTGCGCGAAAGGCAGGCAGGCGCTCGCCGCCTGACGGCCGATGTTTCGCAGCCCAGACTGTCAAAGGAGGCAATGCAATGTTGATGAAGAGAATCCTAGTGATGGGCGGGGCGCTTTTGTTGGGCCTGAGCAACCCACTTTATGCGAACGAGGAGGCCGGCCTGTCCGAACTCGAACTGGAGGACCTGCTGTTCATGCGCGAGGAAGAGAAACTGGCGCGGGACGTCTATTCGGAACTGTATGGATACTACAAGGAAGACGGCACGGAGATGTTCATCCTGGCGAGGATCGCGGCGTCCGAACAGCGTCATATGGACGCGATGCTGAACCTGCTGGACAAGTATGAGATCGACGATCCGGCAGCGGGTCGTGCGCCCGGTGAGTTCGAGCACCCGGTGCTTCAGTCGCTTTATTACAACCTCGTATCCGACAGCGAGGACAACGAGGCCATACTGAGCGAACCGGCGGCCGGCGGTAAGGTCAGCCCGGAGGCCGCGCTCTATGTCGGTGCATGGATCGAGGAGCGTGACATGATCGATATCCTGCACGCGATCGCGAACACCAGCCGCGCAGATATCGTCGGCGTCTACACGAACCTGCTGTGCGGTTCGCGCGAGCATTTGCGGGCGTTTGTCGGGCAGCTCGGCGCTGACGATTACGAGCCACAGATCCTGTACTCCGCGGACGCGGTGGGCAGCGAGGTGCCGCCGGAAGAGACGCTCGAATTCTGGCTCGGCGATGCATCCGATGTGATCTGCCCGTAGCCGGTCAATCCGGGCCGTCGGCTGTGCCGAGCAACCGCTGCGGGGCGCGGTCAGCGCGGGTCTGGGTTGCGGCCCGCGCAAGCCCTATTATGCGGTCGAGTTGGCCAGGCACAGTACCGACACGTAGCGCAGTCCCTTGCCGGTGGCGACCAGCAGCAGGAACAGCCACAGCCTGACCTTCATGATCCCGGCGATCAGGGTCAGCGCGTCACCTCCGATCGGCAGCCAGGCCAGCAGCAGCGACCAGAAGCCATAGCGCTGGAACCAGGCCTGGGCCTTCTCGATCTGGTCCCGGCTGAAATAGAACCAGCGTCTGTCGCGGAACCGCAGCAGGTAGCGGCCCAGATACCAGTTGACGACGCTGCCCAGCGTGTTGCCGATTGTTGCGACGGCCACCAGCGCCGCCGGGTCGCGCCCCTCGCGCAGCAGTGCAAACAGGATCAACTCTGAGGAAAAGGGCAGTATGGTCGCGGCGAGAAACGCGGCGCCGAACAGCAGCAGGTACGGGGTGATCATGCCGCTGACGCCCGCTGTCGACAGGCCTCAGAACCCCTCCAGTACGATTTTGCCGCGCGCGCGACCGCTCTCGATCAAGGCATGGGCCTTTTTTAGGCTATCGGCATTGATACGGCCCATGTGCTCGCCGACAGTCGTTCGGATAACGCCCGCGTCGACCAGTTCGGCGACCTCTTCGAGCAGTCGATGCTGGGCGACCATGTCCGGTGTCTCGAACAGCGAGCGGGTAAACATCAGCTCCCAGTGGAGCGACAGGCTCTTGCGTTTGAGCTGGGTAATGTCGATTGGTCCCGGGTCGTCGATCAGCGCCAGGCGCCCCTGCGGCGCAAGCGACTGGACGATCTCCGGAAAGTGCAGGTCCGTCTTGGTCAGGCTCGCGACATGGGTGACCTGCGGGATACCGACACGCCGCAGTTCCTCTGACAGTGGTCGGCTGTGGTCGATGACTTCGTCGGCGCCAAGCGAGCGCACCCATTCGACCGTGGCCGGCCGCGATGCGGTGCCGATCACGCGCAGACCGGTCAGACGGTGCGCCAACTGGGTCAGAATCGAGCCGACGCCGCCGGCGGCGCCGATGATCAGCAGCGACTGGTCCTCGTGCCGTTTGCCGGGGGCGACCTGAAGCCGATCGAACAGCAGCTCCCAGGCGGTGATACTGGTCAGCGGCAGTGCGGCGGCCTGGGCGAAATCGAGTGAGCCGGGTTTGTGTCCGACGATGCGTTCGTCCACCAGGTGCAGTTCGGAATTGGTGCCCGGCCGCGCGATCGAACCGGCATACCAGACCTGGTCGCCGGGCTGAAACAGCGAGGCCTCCGAACCGCACTCGACGACGACGCCGCAGGCATCCCAGCCGAGTACCGCGGCCTCGCCCGCAGCCGGGGCACTGCGCATGCGCATCTTGGTGTCGACCGGGTTGACCGACACGGCCTTGACCTGCACCAGCAGGTCACGAGCGCCGGGCCTTGGCTCAGGCAGTTCCAGGTCGAGCAGCGATCTTGCCGCGCTGATCGGCAGTGATTCATGGAAACCGACGGCTTTCATGGGCCGTGCCTCCTCGGGTCGGTGACGGTTGCAGGGATTCAGGGCGCCTGGCGGTCGATTGGCAGCATCGGCTCATTTTGATTCGCCGGGGCGAGCAGCTCGGCTGCCGCGCCGGCGAAGCTGTCGGGGACCGCTTGCCCCTTCTTGCGTGCCTTCTCGGTCGCGCGCTCGTGGTCCATATCGGCAGGGAAATACCGCGTGGGCTTGCCGGCTCGCGAGGCCGCGCGGAGTTCGTCTCGGGCCACCGCGCCGCCGCCGATCCCGATCATGACATCGCTGTTCTCGACCATCGCGGCCGAGGTCGGCGATAGTGTCTGCCCGTCGTCGAGGTAGCCGCCCCAGGCCTCGTCCCGTACGTAAAACACCCGGTCCACGCAGGGCGACAGCTCCGCTTCGTAACGCATCGCCTGCGTCGAGACGATCCCGGTAGTGAGGAAGCCGCGTCGTTTGGCCAGTTCGTAGACCGCACCGATCCCGTCGGGCGTCGCGCCGATATTGACGATCGTGTGCGCCGGGTCGAACTGCGCGAGTATGCCAGCCGCCTGGGCCAACATCGCCGGAAGATCCTCGTACCCGGCCCCGGAGTAGCCGACGAAGGTGATCACCTGTTTGTCCCGCGCGGCGAAAAATGCCCGGATGTCCCGATCCGTTGCGATCCCTGCCTCGGTGGTCAGGTCGCAGGCCCAGACCGGGGTGTTGAGGCACGCGGTCAGCAGCAGCGCCCAGGCGATCGTCGCGCAGTGCCGGTGAAATACCCTCCGTGCTCGTCGCCTGCAGCCGTTTGCGACAGGCAGCCGGGTGGATCGCACGCGGTGCCCGGGCGCCCCCGGGCCAAGTGCGTGATGCCTCGGTGCCGCGTCCGTCGTCTGGTCTGGTATTGCTCTCAAGCCTGCCTCGCGTGCCCAATGGCCGGTTTCGGTCAGAGGCAATCGTCGTTGCCGTCGGCGAGTCGGTCGACCCAACGCCCAAGCCGTTCCTTCTCACGCCGAAGAAAGCCGGGGTCGCTGTGCACATGGGCCATGACGCTGATGCCCTGGCCCTGTGCCATCAAGTGTAGCGCCAAGTCCCGCGCGCGGCCCGCGTAGCCCAGTTCGGCGAACTGATCAGAGAGCCAGCTCTCGAACACCCTGAACAGGTCCTCGGCCTGTCCCTGCAACGCGGCCTGATCCTTGGCTAACTCGGTGTTCAGCGTGCCCATCGGGCAGCCATAGCGCATGATCGCATCGGCGCTGTTGCCCAGGATCTCGATGAACCTGTGCAACCGTTCGATCGGTGTCCGGTAGCTGCCGCTCCAGCCTTCGAGCATCTGGGCGATCCGCTCGCTGCGGTACCTGATCGCCGCCTCGAGGATCTCGTCTTTGGTCTTGAAATAGTAGTAGATGTTGCCGCGCGGCACGCCCGCCGCCCCGACCACGTCGCTGAACGAAGTCCGATTGTAGCCCTTATGGTAGAAAAGGCGATTGGCGGCCTCGACGATCTTCTGGCGTGTGCGCTCGCTCTTCCTGGGCATGGCGGCAGTAAGTCGGACGGACGTACCAATGAAACGACAACTGGGGCGAAGTATAACCCCAGGCCGGATGGGCGCACCAAACCCCGGCCGCGAGACGGTTTCTTCGACCCGGGCCAAACGCCATAATGCTGGGACAATATGATAAAGCCGGCGGAGAGCCCAATGCCCCAGTACCGTTCACGCACTACCACCCATGGCCGCAACATGGCCGGAGCGCGCGCACTGTGGCGCGCGACCGGCATGCGCGACGGCGACTTCGACAAGCCGATCGTCGCGGTCGCCAATTCGTTCACCCAGTTTGTGCCGGGGCATGTCCATCTGAAGGACCTGGGGCAGTTGGTCGCGCGCGAGATCGAGCGCGCCGGCGGCGTTGCGAAGGAGTTCAACACCATCGCCGTGGACGACGGCATCGCAATGGGCCACGGCGGCATGCTCTATTCGCTGCCCTCTCGCGACCTGATCGCCGACAGCGTCGAGTACATGGTCAACGCGCACTGCGCCGACGCGCTGGTGTGCATCTCCAATTGCGACAAGATCACTCCGGGGATGCTGAATGCCGCGCTGCGGCTCAACATCCCGACCGTATTCGTGTCCGGCGGTCCGATGGAGGCCGGCAAGGTCAGCCTCGCGAACAAGGGAGAGGTAAAGCTCGACCTGGTCGACGCGATGGTCTCCGCGGCGGACCCGAATGAGAGCGACGAGGACGTGGCGGCCATCGAACGCTCGGCCTGCCCGACCTGCGGTTCCTGTTCCGGGATGTTCACCGCCAATTCGATGAACTGCCTGACCGAGGCCCTGGGCCTCTCGCTGCCGGGTAACGGCTCGCTGCTGGCCACGCACGCCGAGCGCAGGAACCTGTTCCTCGAGGCCGGGCGCCTGGTGGTCGAGATCGCGAAGCGCCACTACGAGCAGGACGACGCGAGCGTGTTGCCGCGCGGCATCGCGACCTTCGATGCCTTCGAAAACGCGATCGCGCTCGACATCGCGATGGGCGGCTCGACCAACACCGTGCTTC
Source organism: uncultured Chromatiaceae bacterium (assembly GCA_965364465.1). GTDB lineage: Bacteria > Pseudomonadota > Gammaproteobacteria > Chromatiales > Chromatiaceae > Thiosocius. Next base: position 5,426 of record CBDTXT010000044.1, on the reverse strand, counting down.
ACCTGCTGGCGGCCGCACACGAGGCGGGCGTGGCTTTCACGATGGCCGACATCGATCGCATGAGTCGCAAGGTGCCCAACCTGTGTAAGGTCGCACCGGCCACCCAGCAGTACCACATGGAGGACGTGCACCGCGCAGGCGGCGTGATCGGGATACTCGCGGAACTGGACCGCGGCGGCCTGATACACCGCGACTGCGTTACCGTGCACAGTGCGACCATGGGGTCGGCGATCGACGCATGGGACGTGATGCGCGGTGAGGAGGAACAGGCGCGTGTACGCTACCTGGCCGGTCCCGGGGGCATACCCACCCAGGTGGCATTCAGTCAGGACAGCCGCTGGCCTGATCTCGACCTGGATCGCGCGGCCGGCTGCATTCGCGACGTGGCGCACGCCTATTCGAAGGACGGTGGCCTGGCGGTGCTGTATGGCAATCTGGCCGAACATGGCTGCATCGTCAAGACGGCCGGTGTCGACGCGTCGATCCTGAAGTTCTCGGGTCCGGCCCGCATTTTCGAAAGCCAGGACGCGGCCGTCGAGGCCATCCTGAATGACCAGATCCGGGAGGGCGACGTGGTCCTGATCCGTTACGAAGGACCCAAGGGTGGGCCGGGCATGCAGGAGATGCTCTACCCGACCAGCTATCTGAAGTCGAAGGGGCTGGGCAAGGCCTGCGCGCTGATCACCGATGGTCGCTTTTCCGGCGGCACCTCTGGCCTGTCGATCGGGCACTGTTCGCCCGAGGCAGCCGAGGGCGGGAATATCGCACTGGTGGAGGAGGGCGACACGATAGAGATCGACATACCGAACCGCTCGATCCGAGTCGCGCTGAGCGACCATGCCCTGAACGAACGCCGCGTGGCGATGGCGGCGCGTGGCGAGCGCGCCTGGCAACCGCTGGGGCGACAGCGTGAGGTTTCGCAGGCGCTGCGCGCCTATGCCGCGCTGACCACCTCGGCGGCGCGCGGTGCGGTGCGCGACCTGTCGCAGCTCGAGCGCTGATCGACGCGGGTCACAGCGATCCCCAGGAGCTCTTGCGCCGCCGAACGCGCAGGTGGGGCAGGATCAGTCCGAGGATGATGCCGCCAACCACGACACCGGCACCGATCAGAAACCAGTTCTGTGCGGTCTTGTTTTCCAGTTCGCGGTTCTGCTGTTTGACGTCCTCGATCTCGCGGGTCAGCGAGGCGACCTGCTTGCGCAATTCGTTGCGCTCGTTCGCGATGCGCACCGCATTGCTCGAGGTGCGCTGCAGCGCCGCGAACTCCTGATCGACCAGGGTCTTGGCCTGCTTCAGCTCCTCGTGCTGCTGCTGCAGCGCCTTGTGTTGCTCGGTCAGGTTCGCCAGGCGGCTGCTGAGCTCGCCGGGGGCGGCCTTCAGCGCGTTGACCTCGGCCTCTGCGGCGGCCAGTCGATCGCGCGCCACTGGCTGGTCGATCAGTTGCCGCGTCAGCACATAGCCCTCGGCACCCGACGCCGTTCGCACCTTGCTGTAGCCGGAGTCCGGGTTGCTCGACAGCACGGTCAGGCGCTCCCCGGTCGGCAACATACGCAGGATGCGGTGGGTCGCACTCTCGCCGCTGCGCAGCGTGATCTTGAGTTCGTCCGTCACATACGCGGTCTTCGCCAGCACCGTAGCGCTGCAAAGGACGAGGAATAGCGTGGCGATTATCTTCACTGAAAGGATCCCATACGGCTGAGTTTGGTGGCTCAGTCGCGACCCGGGAAGCAGATCAGGTGTTCTGCATCCATCCGGACCCGGACTGAGTCACCCAGATGATGATCGTGGTGACTCGGAAACAGAGATAGTAGGCGCGTTCCGGTCGGCAATTCCAGTGTATAGAGGATTTCCGCCCCCTTGAACGCCTTGTCCTTGACCACTGCCTCGATCTCTCCGTCCGCATCCGGCACGACGTCGTCGGGCCGGATCAGGACCTCAACCCTTGTGCCGACCGGCTGCGTGCAGGAGCGCTTGCCGCGCAGTATGCCGAGTTCGGTCTCGAATACCTCCGGGGTGCGCACGACACCGGCAATGAAGCGGCCCTGGCCAATGAAATCGGCGACAAAACGGCTGCTGGGTTCGTGATAAATCGTGTAGGGCGTGTCCCATTGCAGGATGCGGCCGTGATGCATCACGCCGACCTTGTCGGACACCGCAAAGGCCTCGTGCTGGTCGTGCGTCACCAGTACGCCGCTGATGCCCTCGGACTTGAGCAGGTCCCTCACTTCCACGCTGAGACGCTCGCGCAACTCGACGTCCAGATTGGAGAAGGGCTCGTCCATCAGCAGCAGCGTCGGCCGCGGGGCCAGCGCGCGCGCCAGCGCCACCCGTTGCTGCTGTCCTCCGGAAAGCTCATGCGGGTAGCGTTCGCCCATGCCGCCAAGGCCGGTCGCATCGAGCAGGTGATCAACCTGCACCCTGCGGTCGATCGCTGGCTTCCTGCGCAGGCCGAACGCGATGTTGTCTGCGACGGTCAGGTGTGGAAACAGCGCATAATCCTGGAACACCATGCCGATTGAGCGCGCCTCCGGGGGCACCGTCAGGCGCGGTGACGAGACCGGTTTCTGGGCAATCAGAATCTCGCCGGCACTGATCGGTTCGAACCCGGCGATCGCGCGCAACGCGGTGGTCTTGCCACAGCCGCTGGGGCCGAGCAGGCTGACGATCTCGCCACGATTGACATGGAACGAAAACGACTCGATCACCGGCTCCTCGCCGTAACCTGCACTGATATCCTGGACCTGCAGCAGCGGCATGTGTCGGTGTCTTCGTCCGGGTAAGTTCGCTGTTGGAACGGTCAGCCGAGCAGAAACTCGAGCAGGGCCTTTTGTGCATGCATGCGGTTTTCCGCCTCGTCCCAGACCGCGCTGTCCGGCGCATCCAGTACATCCGCGGCGACCTCTTTGCCGCGATAGGCCGGCAGGCAGTGCAGGAACAGCGCGTCCGGTGCGGCCCGCGCCAGCATCGCACGGTCGACCATGTAACCGGCGAAAGCCCGCTCGCGACGCGCCTTTTCCTCCTCCTGTCCCATGCTGATCCAGGTGTCCGTGACCACCAGGTCGGCGCCCTCGACCGCGGTCTGCGGGTCGCGCCAAATCGTACAGCGCTCGGCCGCACTGCCGAGAATGTCCGGTTCCGGCTCGTAGCCCTCGGGACAGGCGATGCGCAGCTCGAAGTCGAACTGGCGCGCCGCGCCGATATAGGAATTGCACATATTGTTGCCGTCGCCTACCCAGGTGACCGTCCGGCCCGCGATGTCGCCGCGATGCTCTGCGAAGGTCTGCATGTCGGCGAGCAGCTGGCAAGGGTGGCAGAGGTCGGTCAGGCCGTTGATCACGGGCACCCGGGAGTGCGCGGCGAATCGCTCCAGATCCGCGTGGTCGAAGGTGCGGATCATCACGCAGTCGACCATGCGCGAGAGCACGCGCGCGGTGTCTTCGATTGGTTCGCCGCGACCCAGCTGAGTATCGCGCGGCGAGAGGAACATCGCCGAACCGCCGAGCTGCGCCATCCCGGCCTCGAAAGACACCCGGGTGCGTGTCGAACTCTTTTCGAAAATCATCGCCAGCACCTTGTTTTGCAACGGTGTATGGCGCTTGCCAGCGCGATGCATCTGCTTCAGCTCGCCCGCGCGCTTCACCAGCGCGCGCAGTTCGGCTGCGCTCAGGTCCATCAGGGTCAAAAAATGACGGGCTTGCTTGTCGTTGTTCATGTTGTGAAATTGTGCCGCTGCGGACCTCAGTCCCGGGCGAGAAAATCGCGCACGATGGCGCCGAGATCGGACACCAGCCTGTCCGCCTGCGAGTCTGTCATTACCAGCGGGGGCAGCAGGCGGATGACCGAATCGGCCGTGACGTTGATCAGCAGACCACGGTCCAGTGCGGTGGCGACCAGCTCTGCGCACGGCCGGTCCAGTTCGACGCCGATCATCAGGCCCTGCCCACGCACCTCGCGTACCCCGGCAAGGTCCCGGAGCACGCTGCGCAGCGAGTCGCCGATGCGGACGCCGAGTGTTTCGGCTCGCTCCCACAGTCGCTGTGCGGCGAGCGTCTCGCACACCGCCAGCGCGGCCGCGCTGGCCAGCGGGTTGCCGCCGAAGGTGGAGCCGTGGTTGCCGGGCGCGAACAGTTCGGCTGCGCTGCCCGATGCCAGGCACGCGCCGATCGGCACCCCGTTGCCGAGCGCCTTGGCCACGGTCATCACGTCCGGCTTCAGTTCGCAGTGCTGGTAGGCGAAGGGACGGCCGGTACGCCCCATGCCGGTCTGGATTTCGTCGAGTATCAGCAGCCAGCCCTTGGCGTCGCACAGCGCGCGCACGCCGGGCAGGAAATCCGCCGGCGGCACGTTGATGCCGCCTTCACCCTGGATCGGTTCGATCATCACGGCCACGACGTCGGGCTGATGCTCCGCAACCGCGCGCAGTGCCCCGAGGTCGCCGTACGGGATCCGGATGAATCCCTGGACCAGCGGTTCGAAGCCGGCCTGCACCTTGCGGCTACCGGTCGCGCTGAGCGTCGCCAGCGTGCGCCCGTGGAAGCTGTTCTCCATCACCACCACGGCCGGCGATTTGGTGCCCTGTCTGTGCCCGTACAGGCGCGCGAGCTTGATCGCGGCCTCGTTGGCCTCGGCGCCCGAGTTACCGAAGAACGCCTTGTCCATGCCGGCAAGCGAGGTCAGCTTGTCGCCCAGTGCCTCCTGGGCCGCGATGCCATAGATATTGGATGTGTGTACCAGGCGACCCGCCTGCGTGCACAGTGCGTCGGTCACGGCCGGGTGGGCATGACCCAGATTGCACACGGCGATCCCGCTCAGCGCGTCGAGGTACTCCCTGCCATGGGTGTCCCAAAGCAGCGCCCCTTCACCATGGTCGAAGGTCACCGGCAAGCGCTTGTAGGTGCTCATCAGGGAATTGCTCATCGGGCTCTTGGCTCGCCTTTGGGGAAAAGGCGCGAAGATCGTACGTTGATGGGTATCGCGGTCCGCGCCTCTCCAAAAAAACAAAAAGGCAGTCCCGATAACGGGGACCACCTCCGCCGTTTGCACGCCACCGGCGCTGCAAAGGCGGAACACTAACAAGTGTTTGCAGGACTGACAAGGGGTGCGGCCCCGCGCACAGCGTCTCGCAACCCATGCAAGCAGTGCCCGCGGCGCACGCGGAATACGAATGATTCGATCGTTTCTCGGTCGGTGGCCGGTCTGCGCCTGACTTACCGCGATCGCTACTGTACGCCGCTGGGGGCGACCGCCCTTGTCCACACCAGCCTTGACTGCCCCTGGGTCAGCTCGTCCACGTTGCACCTTGTCGATCTGGACTCCGACGTCTGGGAGACGGTCAGCTTCCCCCTGGATCGGGAGTTCCTGCACCTTGCAGACGTTGATCCGGAGGCTGTCGTCTTCCTCGATGTGGAGGTATTTATCATCGCTGA
>CBDTXT010000043.1:0-12141 GCA_965364465.1 uncultured Chromatiaceae bacterium | reverse complement strand
ACTTTTGGAAGGCTAACCCCTTGAGCCACCGTCCCAGGAAAAGGTTCGGCCAGAACTTCCTGCACGACCAGGGGGTCATCGAAAACATCCTGAACCGGGTCAATCCGCGGCCGGGAGAACGCCTGGTCGAGATCGGCCCCGGCCAGGGCGCGCTGACCCGCGGACTGCTGCAGCGGGTCGGCGAACTGGACGCGGTCGAACTCGATCGCGATCTCCTCGAGCCGTTGCAGCGTCTTTGCGCGCCGCTCGGGGACCTTCGCCTGCACAACGCCGATGCGCTCGCGTTCGATTTTCGGCGACTGCGCGGTGCCGGGCGGCGCCTGCGACTGGTCGGCAATCTGCCTTACAACATCTCCACCCCACTGCTATTCCACCTGATCGCTCAGGCGGACGCCGTCGAAGACATGCATTTCATGCTGCAGAAGGAGGTGGTGGCCCGCATGGCGGCCGGCCCGGGTTCGAAGACCTATGGACGGCTGTCGGTGATGCTGCAGGTGAGCTGCGAGGTCAGCGCACTGTTCGACATCGGACCTGAGTCGTTCCACCCACCGCCGAAGGTCGATTCCAGCCTGGTGCGCCTGGTGCCGCTGCCGACCCCGCTGGTCGAGCCTGCCGCGATGGCCGGCTTCGCCGAACTGGTCGCCGCCGCGTTCGCCCATCGCCGCAAGACGTTGCGCAACAATCTCAAGGGCTGGCTCGACGCTGCACAGATCAGCGCGTTGGACATCGACCCGGCGGCGCGTGCCGAGTCGCTCTCGGTCCAGGATTTCAAACGGCTGCACCGCGCGCTGCCCGACCGCACGTCGATCGCGTGACCGGGCGCTCGGCCGAATGCCGGCCCTGCGGGCTGTCCGCTGGCTTTACAGCAGGGAACGAGAGTCTGTCGACTGACAAGCTATGCCATTGTTTTTATTACAAACAAATGACCCTGGCATCATTTCTGCTGGCCTTAGGGCCTAGCGTGCCTGTCGGCCCTCAGCTGACCAAGCCAACACCGCCGGTGAAACGGAGAGCATAAGAAGTGGCATCAGACCCGACAGGTACGCTAACCACTGTTCGCATGCGTTGAGACTGCCGGGTTTGGGCGGGCATCACGCCGACCCCTCGGACTCGCTCTCGATCAGTCCCCGCTGCCGCGCCCGCCGCTCCCAGTGCGCACGTGCCAGGGCCTGCATGTCGGTCGCCTCGTCTGACTCGTCGACGATCTCCACCCCCAGCAGGGTCTCGATCACGTCTTCGGTGGTGACGATACCGGCCGTGCCGCCGAACTCATCGACCACCAGCGCGATGTGCTCGCGGGTCGAGAGAAACTCGCTGAACACCTTGCTGATCGGCTCGTCGGGCGCCACGGTGATGATGTCGCGCCTGAGACTGTGCAATGGCTCATCGCGCCCACCGCCGATCATCCGCGCCAGCAACTCGTCCTTGAGCATGTAGCCGATGACATGGTCGGGCGAATCATTCACGTACAAGGGGATACGCGAGAAGCGCGGCGCCGGATCCTTCTCGAGGTACCCGCCGACGGTCTGGTCGGCCGGGGCGGCCTGCAGCACGGTGCGCGGGGTCATGACGTCTTTCGTGCAGACCGAGCGGAAGCGCAGCAGGTTGCGGATGATGTCCGACTCGTGCTGCTCGAAGACACCGTCTTTGGCCCCGATATCGGCCATCGCGAGAAAGTCGCTGCGCGTGAAGGCGCTGCCGACGTCCTCCTTCTTCAAGGCCCGGGTCACGAACTGGCTGAACCACACCAGCGGCGACAGCAGGCGGATGACCAGGTCCAGCGAGCGCGCGGTGAACGGCGCCAGTTCCTTCCAGTAGTTCGCCCCCAGCGTCTTCGGGATCAGCTCCGACAAGACCAGGATCGCCAGCGTCATGGCCGCCGGGACCAGCAGTCCAGTGATCAGCGGATGGGCATCGGCCCAGAGCTTGGCGGCCTGGTCGCCGACACCGATGGCACCGACCGTGTGGGCGATCGTGTTGAGCGTCAGGATCGCCGCCAGTGGCCGATCGATGTTTTCCTTGAACGACTGCAGGCGATCACCGAGCGGGCCGCCCTCGCGCACCTTGATCTGTGCATACGACGGCGTGATGCTCAACAGCACCGCCTCCCACAGCGAGCAGAGAAACGAGGTCACGATCGCGACCGCGAAAAAGAGAATCAGCAGGCTGTACATGGATCGACCCGCGACAGGGGTTGGGCCGGCACGGCCAGACACCGGCGCGGCCGAGGCATGCGCTCGCGCACGACAACGAGCCGAATAGCAGCCGGCGTCACGACCCGGTAGGCCTCAGAAGGGGATGTCGTCTTCGAAGCTGTTGTCGACCGGTGCCGACTGGGGTTGCTGCGGACGCGCCCCAGCGGACGGCGCGCGCGACTGGGACGGCGCGAAGTCGGCGCTGCCACCGCGACTGTCCAGCATCTGCATCTCGTCGGCGATGATCTCGGTGGTGTAGCGGTCCTGGCCCTGCTGATCCTGCCACTTGCGGGTCTGGAGTTTGCCCTCCAGATAGACCTTCGAACCCTTCTTCAAGTATTCACCGGCGATCTCCGCCAGCCGGCGGAACATCACCACGCGGTGCCACTCGGTCTTTTCCTGGTTCTCGCCGGTGTTCTTGTCCTTCCAGGTCTCCGAGGTCGCCACCGTGATGTTGCACACGGCACCCCCGTTGGGCATGTAGCGGACCTCAGGATCCTGCCCCAGGTTGCCGATCAGAATGACCTTGTTTACGCCTCTTGCCATGGTTCCTCCTCTGGGCGGCAGCCCCGTCCCTGCGCCGCCGGGTGTTCTAGACTGCCCGGCAGTCTACGCCGGCCTGGCGACAATTTCATCCAGCGCCACGTCGTCCAGCCGTTCGCGGTCGACCTTCAGATAGGCGACCCCCTCGTCGGCGCCGACCACCGCCTCGACGACACCCGGTACGCGCAGCAGGCGATCGACCAGGTCACCGCCGTCGTCGACCGAGTCGAGATTGACCAGGCGGCTGCTGTAGCGGCCGGGCTTACGCATGCCGCTCGCGACCAGCAGCCAGATCAGCGCAACCAGCGCACCGGCCTCGAACACCGCGGTCACCCCGAAGTGCTGGTGCACCGTCCCACCGACCAGCCCGCCGACGAAGGCGCCGGCGAACTGTGAGGTCGAGTACACGCCCATCGCGGTGCCCTTCGCATCGACCGGCGCGACCTTCGAGACCAGCGAAGGCATCATCGCCTCCAGCAGGTTGATCGCGGTGAAGAAGACCAGCAGCGCGCCGACGAAACCCCAGAATTCGCTGGCGAACATGCCCAGCGCGAACTGCCCGAGCGACAAGGCCGCTACCGCACCGAGCAGTACCTGCTTCATCATCCCGCGCTTCTCGGCGATGATAACGAACGGCACCATCGCGAGCAGCGAGATCAGCATCACGGGCAGATACAGCATCGAGTGTTGTACCGGCGCGAGACCCAGGTCGCGGAGCACCAGGGGTATCGACAGGAACAGCGCGGTAAGGATCAGGTGCAGCGAGAATATGCCCAGGTCCAGTCGCCACAGGTCCGAGAAACTGAATACCCGCCGGAACATCGCCGGCACGGCCTCTGCATCGCGATGGGTCTTGCTGCGCGTCGGGGTCGGCACGACCAGCGCGACCAGCGCGATGGCCACCAGGGCCAGAACCGCGGTCAACCAGAAGATACCGCTGACACCGATCAGGCGACCGAGCAGCGGGCCTGCCAGCAGTGCGAGCATGAACGACAAGCCGATGGTCATCCCGATGGCTGCCATCGCCTTGGTGCGGTTCTCCTCGCGCGTCAGGTCCGCGGCCAGTGCCATCACCGCGGCCGAGATCGCACCGGCACCCTGCACCGCGCGACCGATGATCACCAGCCAGACATCGTCGGCCGACCCCGCGATCACGCTGCCCAGCGCGAACAGCAGCAGGCCGCCAAAGATCACCGGTTTGCGGCCGATGCGGTCGGACAGCAGGCCGAACGGGATCTGCAGCACGGCCTGGGTCAGGCCGTAGATGCCGACCGCGAGGCCGGTCAGGAACGGCGTCGCACCGGCCAGGCCTTCGGCGAACAGCGCAAACACCGGCAGGATCAGGAACAGGCCGAGCATGCGTACGCCGTACACCCCGGCCAGGCCGACAGTCGCGCGGATCTCGCCCGCACTCATCTTTATCGTCGACTTCTCTCGCACCGCCGCACCCGCAAAAAATTTCCGCGTATGTTACCCGGAATCACCCGCAGGCGCCCCCGGCCCGGCGCCGCGCATTACAGGCTGTCGGGTATGTCCAGATCGACGTTTCACGGCGCCCGCGGCTCCCGTAGAATCGGGGGGTTTGAGCCGTTGCAGCAGCGATCATGGACACGATTCATATCCGGGGCGCCCGGACCCACAATCTGAAGAACATCGATCTCGAGCTGCCGCGCGACCGGCTGATCGTGATCACCGGCCTTTCCGGTTCCGGCAAGTCGTCGCTGGCCTTCGACACCATCTATGCGGAGGGCCAGCGGCGCTATGTTGAATCGCTGTCCGCCTACGCGCGGCAGTTCCTGTCGATGATGGAAAAACCCGACGTGGACCAGATCGAGGGCCTGTCACCGGCAATCTCGATCGAGCAGAAGACCACTAGCCACAACCCGCGCTCGACGGTCGGTACCATTACCGAGATCTACGATTACCTGCGGCTGCTGTTCGCGCGTGCCGGGACGCCGCGCTGCCCAAGGCATGGCGAGCACCTCGAGGCACAGACCGTGAGCCAGATGGTCGATCAGGTGCTGGCCCTGCCCGAGGGCAGCCGCATGTTGCTGCTGGCACCGGTGATTTCTGAGCGCAAGGGCGAATACCACAAGCTGCTCGCCGAGTTGCACGCCCAGGGGTTCATCCGCGCCCGTGTCGACGGCGAGATCTGCGAACTCGACGACCCGCCGGATCTCGAGCTGCACAAAAAGCACACGATCGAGGTCGTGGTCGACCGGTTCAAGGTCCGCGAAGACCTGCGGCTTCGTCTCGCGGAGTCGTTCGAGACCGCGCTGCACCTGGCCGAGGGCGTGGCACGGGTCGCCTGGATGGATGCCGATCCCGAGCGGCCGCAACCCGACCTGGTGTTCTCGGCCAATTTCGCCTGCCCGGTCTGCGGCTACAGTATCGAGGCCCTCGAGCCCCGGCTGTTCTCGTTCAACAACCCGGTTGGGGCCTGTCCGACCTGCGACGGCCTCGGCGTGCAGCAGTTCTTCGATCCAAACAAGGTGGTGGGCAATCCCGAGCTGTCGCTGGCCGGCGGCGCGGTACGCGGCTGGGATCGGCGTAACGCTTACTACTTCCAGATGATCCGTTCGCTGGCGAAGCACTACGGCTTCGATCCGGAGGCGGCGTGGAAAGACCTGGACAAGGAGGTGCGCGAGGTGGTGCTCCGCGGCAGCGGCATGGAGGCGATCGAGTTCAGCTACTTCAACGAACGCGGCCGACCGGTCAAGAAGCGCCACCCGTTCGAGGGGATCATCAACAACATGCAGCGGCGCTATCGCGAGACCGAATCCAACGCGGTGCGTGAGGAGCTGGCGCGGTATATCTCCTCGCACCCCTGCCCGGACTGCGACGGAAGCCGGCTCAACGAAGGTGCGCGCAACGTGTTCGTGAGCGAACGCAACCTGCCCGAGATCACCGCGTTGGCGGTCGAGCACAGCCTTGCGTTCTTCGAGCAGCTCGACCTGCCGGGCAAGCAGGGTGAGATCGCCGCCAAGATCGTCAAGGAGATCAACGACCGTCTGCGCTTCCTGGTCAACGTCGGCCTGAATTACCTCACCCTGGACCGCAGCGCCGAGACGCTGTCCGGCGGCGAGGCGCAGCGCATTCGGCTCGCGAGCCAGATCGGCGCGGGCCTGGTCGGGGTCATGTACGTGCTGGACGAGCCTTCGATCGGACTGCACCAGCGCGACAACGAGCGCCTGCTGAATACGCTGACCTACCTGCGCGACCTCGGCAACACGGTAATCGTCGTCGAGCATGACGAAGATGCGATCCGCAGTGCCGATCACGTCGTCGACATCGGGCCGGGCGCCGGCGTGCACGGCGGGCAGGTGGTCGCGCAGGGCCGCGTCGAGGATATCTGCAAGGTCTCCGGTTCGATCACCGGTGACTTTCTCGCCGGCCGCGAACGAATCGAGATTCCGGCGCAACGTCATCCCTTCGAACGCAAACGCCTGCTGCGGATAGAGGGTGCGAGCGGCAACAACCTGAAACGCGTGAAACTGGAGGTCCCTTTCGGCCTCTTCACCTGCGTGACCGGCGTTTCGGGTTCGGGCAAATCGACATTGATCAACGACACGCTGTTCCCGCTGGCCGCGAATGCGCTGAATGGTGCCAGCCACAAGGTCGCGGCTCACAAGAAGGTGAGCGGTCTGCAGCAGTTCGACAAGGTGGTCGACATCGACCAGTCACCGATCGGACGCACGCCGCGTTCCAACCCCGCGACCTACACCGGCCTGTTTACGCCGATCCGCGAGCTGTTCGCCGGGGTGCCCGAGGCACGCTCACGCGGCTACAGCCCCGGCCGCTTCAGCTTCAATGTGAAGGGCGGTCGCTGCGAGGCCTGCAAGGGCGACGGCGTGATCAAGGTGGAAATGCACTTCCTGCCGGACATCTATGTTCAGTGCGACGTCTGCAAGGGTAAGCGTTATAACCGTGAGACCCTGGAAATCCAGTACAAGGGTCGGCGCATCAACGCCGTGCTCGACATGACCGTCGAGGAGGCATTGAGCTTCTTCGACGCGGTGCCGGTGATAAAGCGCAAGCTGCAGACCTTGATGGATGTCGGCCTGAGCTATATCACGCTCGGCCAGAATGCGACTACGCTGTCCGGCGGTGAGGCCCAGCGCGTCAAGCTGTCGCGCGAGCTGTCCAAGCGCGACACGGGACGCACGCTGTATATCCTGGACGAGCCGACCACGGGCCTGCATTTCCATGACGTGCGCCAGCTGCTCGGCGTGCTGCACCGGCTACGCGACCACGGTAATACCGTGGTGGTCATCGAGCACAACCTCGACGTGATCAAGACCGCCGACTGGATCATCGACCTCGGACCGGAGGGCGGCGACGGCGGCGGTGAGATCATTGCGACGGGCACGCCGGAGCAGATCGCCGCGGCGCCCCATTCGCATACGGGGCGCTTCCTGGCTCAGTCACTGACAAGGCGCTGATCGACTATCCGGAGGTCGGGCCCGACCGCCCGTTGCGCGCCTTGAACCGGTTGAACTCGTCGGCCAGGCGCAGTAACTGGTCGGTCTTCTCGCGCAGCGCGTCGCGCGTCTCCTCGAGCTCGCGGCGACTCGCCGAATCGCTGCGCTGCAACGGCTGGACATCCTGAACCTGGCGCGCCAGGCCCGCGGAGAGCTGGCGATTTTCATTGATCAGCTTCTTCTGTTCGCGCCGCAGCTGCTTGTTCGCGTACTCGAGTTCGCGCAGCCGCCGGCTGCGTTCGGCCAGCGCATGCCGCTGTGCCTGGATCAGCTGCCTGGTGGCCGGCGATTCCTCTGCGCCGCTTTCTCGTCGCAGCAGGCGCTCGTGCAGGCGCTGATTGGTCTCGGCCAACACCTGGTTTTCCAGCAGCAGATCGCGGTAGGCCTGCTCCAGCGCCGAACCGCTGAGGTTGGTCGGCGCGGCGGCCACCCGGCCCGCCGCCGCGATGCCGGCCGCGTCGGCTGCAGTCACGGGCGCCTTGCCCCCGACAAACCGCCCGAGCAGAGAAAAACCCTGTTCTCGCTTCATGCCAGCTCTCCCCAAGATTTGCGCAGATGTCTGCCGTTCGATCAGTCGCCGCCGGCCCGCCGCCGCGCGCGACCGGCTGCGACGCCGACCATCGACCGTCGCGTCACCGACGACGCTGCATGGCCGGAACAAACGGACGCCAGGAAAACGAACCAGGCCCGATTATCGCGGGATACCGATGGGCCGAGTCCGTGCAGGGATCTCAAAACGACTGGGCGACCTGCCGAGAAAGACGCTGCCCGGTCCATCGCAGCACTCAATCTAACAGGATTTCGTCTCCCGGCGCGAGCGACAGCACCCCGGCCGCCGAGACGCCGTTCCCGGCGATCTCGACCAGACCCTGCGAGTTGCAATACCAGAATAGCTCGCCGCGGGGGACATGGCAAAAGGTCTCGGCATACCGCAGCACCCTGCCGGATGCCCGCAGGCTCCTGTCTTTATTGATTTTTTTAGCATTCATGCCGGTCATCAGATTGCCGTAGGCATCGACGAACACGATCTGCCGGATCTCGTCGGGCCAGTCGTGTCCGATCATGCCGTCGGGCGCGACCGGCGTCGTGGCAACCGCGCGCTGAGCGGCCAGGCGCGCGGCGACCGGCGCAAAGAGGTCACGGCCGTGGAAACTGCTGGACATCGCCGATGGCCGCCAGTCGATACGTCGCACCTGCTTGATCCCGGGAAGACGTGCCAGCAGGCCGTTGTCCGGGCCGACGAAGCTCGCCTCCCGGGTGTCGACGATCAGCGCATCGCGCTCTCCCCCGACGCCAGGATCGACGACCGCCACCACGACCGACGCGCCAGGCAGATGCCGGCAGCAGGCGGCGAGCAGGTGGGCGGCCAGGTCGGGTCGCATCGCCGGCGCATCGTGCATCAGGCTGACCACCGGCGACTGCGGGCTGACCGCGATCATTGCGCCTATCATCTGACCGACATACGGCCCGGACCAGCCGAAATCGGTAAACAGGAATATCGGGCGCACCGGGTCCATGCGACCATTCTACGGCAGCGCATAAAAAAACCGGGCGTCGCGGCCCGGTTTTTCAGAGGCTCCCGAGTTCGGGACCTATTCGACGTCTTCCACCTCGACGGCAGGTCGGTCGACCAGTTCGACAAACGCCATCGGCGCCTTGTCACCCGGTCGATGACCGCACTTGAGGATGCGCAGGTAGCCACCTTCGCGTTCCCTGTAGCGCGGTCCCAGTTCGCCGAACAGCTTGCCGACCGCGGCATCGCTGCGCAGGCGTGCAAAGGCGAGGCGCCGCCTGGCCACGTTGTCGTCCTTGGCCATCGTGATCAGCGGCTCGGCGACACGGCGCAGTTCCTTCGCCTTCGGCAGCGTGGTCTTGATCAGTTCGTGCTCGATCAGCGACGCGGTCATGTTGCGAAACATGGCCTTGCGGTGCGAGCTGTTGCGGTTGAGTTGCCGTCCGGCTTTGCGGTGACGCATGGGTCGACTTCCTAAATAATCGGTTTAATCAAACGCTTCTCAGCGTGCCATCAGTTCTTCGAGGTTCTCGGGCGGCCAGTTCTCGAGCCGCATGCCCAGCGAGAGGCCACGGGTGGCCAGCACGTCCTTGATCTCGGTCAGCGACTTCTTGCCCAGGTTCGGGGTCTTCAACAGCTCGACCTCGGTGCGCTGGATCAGGTCGCCGATCAGGAAGATGTTCTCGGCCTTCAGGCAGTTCGCGGAACGCACCGTGAGCTCCAGATCGTCGACCGGACGCAGCAGGATTGGATCGACCGTCGGCTCGGCGCGCTCGGGCTCACCCGCTGTGGCAGCGGTCTCGTCCAGCTTCACGAACGCCGAGAGCTGGTCCTGCAGTATCGTGGCCGAGCGCCGGATCGCATCCTCCGGGTCGATCGTGCCATCGGTCTCAATGTCGATGACAAGACGGTCCAGGTTGGTGCGCTGTTCCACACGTGCCGCCTCTACCGAGTAGGCGACGCGGCGCACCGGGCTGAAGGTCGCATCAAGCTGCAGGTGGCCGATCGGGCGGTCGTCGCCGGCAGCACTCTCGCGGTTGGCCGCGGGCTCGTAGCCGCGTCCGCGACGCACCTTCATCGTCATGCTCAGCTCACCCTTGTCGGTGAGGCGCGCGATGATGAGTTCCGGGTTCGAGATCTCCATGCCGTGCGAGAGCTGGATGTCGGCGGCGGTGACGATCCCGGGCCCCTTGGCGTTCAGGCTCACGATCGCCTCGTCGCGGTCGTCCATCAGGACCGCCAGTTCTTTGAGGTTGAGCAGGATCTCCAGGACATCCTCCTGGACCCCCTCGATCGCGCTGTACTCGTGCAACACGTTCTCGATTTCGGCCTCGACGACCGCGCAGCCTGGCATCGACGACAGCAGGATGCGGCGCAGCGCGTTGCCCAGCGTATGGCCGAAGCCACGCTCGAGCGGCTCCAGCGACACCTTTGCATGCTGCGGGCTGATTGACTGCACATTGACGATGCGCGGCTTCAGGAATTCGGTGACGGACTCCGTCATGGATGGCCCTCTCAGTTCCTTTACTTGGAATACAGTTCGACGATCAGCTGTTCGTTGATCTCGGCGGGAAGCTCGACACGATCGGGAAGGCGCTTAAAGGTACCGCTCATCCCCTTGGCATCGACCTCGACCCACTCGGGCAGTCCGTACTGCTCGGCCAGGCCGAGCGCATTCTTGACGCGCTCCTGCTTCTGCGCCTTCTCGGTGACCGCGACGACGTCTTCCGGGCGAACGGTATACGAAGCCACATTGACCACCTTGCCGTTGACGGTGATCGCCTTGTGAGCGACGAGTTGCCGCGCCTCGGACCGCGTGGAACCGAAGCCCATGCGGTACACGACGTTGTCGAGGCGGCTCTCGAGCAGCCTCAGCAGGTTTTCGCCGGTCGGACCCTTCACGCGATCCGCTTCCTTGTAATAGTTGCGGAACTGGCGTTCGAGGACGCCGTAGAGACGGCGCACCTTCTGCTTTTCGCGTAACTGGACTCCGTAGTCCGACAGGCGACGACGGCGGTCGCTCTGCTGGCCAGGGACCTTTTCCATGTTGCACTTGGAATCTACCGAGCGAACGCGGCTTTTCAGGTACAGGTCCGTACCCTCGCGGCGCATCAACTTACATTTGGGACCGATATAACGTGCCATTGCTCAAACTCCAAATCAGACGCGGCGCTTTTTCGGCGGACGACAGCCGTTGTGCGGTATCGGGGTCACGTCAGAGATGCTGGTGATCTTGAAACCGGCATTGTTCAGGGCGCGGACGGCCGATTCGCGGCCCGGCCCCGGTCCTTTGACGTTGACATCCAGGTTCTTGACACCGTATTCCTTGGCCATCTGGCCGGCCCGGTCTGCCGCAACCTGGGCGGCGAACGGCGTGCTCTTGCGCGAGCCGCGAAAACCGGAACCACCCGAGGTGGCCCAGCACAGGGCGTTACCCTGACGGTCGGTGATGGTGATGATGGTGTTGTTGAACGACGCATGCACGTGCGCAACACCGTCGGTGACAACCTTCTTGACCTTTTTACGGGTACGGGTCGGGGTCTTGGCCATATGCCTTTTCCTGGTAACCTGAGCTGACGCTTATCTTTTGATCGGTTTACGCGGGCCCTTGCGGGTGCGCGCATTGGTTCGGGTGCGCTGACCGCGCAGCGGCAGCCCACGACGGTGACGGATGCCGCGGTTGCAGCCAAGATCCATCAGTCGTTTGATGTTCATCGACACCTCGCGACGCAGATCACCCTCGACGGTGAACTTGGCGACCTCGGCGCGCAGCTTTTCGACCTCTTCTTCGGTCAATTCGATGATCTTGCGCTGCTGCGCCACACCGGCTGCCTCGCAGATCTGTCGGGCACGCGTCGGACCGATCCCATAGACCGAGGTCAGTGCGATCACCGCGTGCTTGCGGTCTGGAATGTTGACTCCAGCAATACGAGCCATTGTCACAATCTCCTGGTTTCGCGGGCGGGCTGCGCGCGAAGGCGCGAAATTCTACCCACTTTTCAACGTTTTAGCAATGCCGCTTTCAACCCTGGCGCTGCTTGTGTCGCGGGTCGGTGCAGATCACCCGGATCACGCCCTTGCGCTTGATGATCTTGCAGTTGCGGCACATCTTTTTTACAGAGGCACGGACTTTCATCGTTATCTCCTAGTCCCAATCACCGGTCAGCGAGGCACGCCCGTGCCACCGATGCCTTTTAGATTCGCTTTCTTCATCAGCCCCTCGTACTGATGCGACATCACATGCGCCTGTACCTGGGCCATGAAATCCATCACCACGACGACCACGATGAGCAGCGAAGTCCCGCCGAAGTAGAACGGCACGTTCCAGCCGACGATCAGGAACTCCGGCATCAAACAGACCAGCGTGATGTAGATCGCACCGGCCAGGGTCAGTCGAGACATCACCTGA
>CBDTXT010000042.1:0-12319 GCA_965364465.1 uncultured Chromatiaceae bacterium | reverse complement strand
GGCCAAGTAGCGGGGCTCTGAGAGTAACCGAACTTACCAAGCAGCCCACTAGGCGTGCCGCAGGCTCGCGATCACCGCCGCAGTATCCGGCTGCACCCCGCGCCAGAGACGAAACGACTCGGACGCCTGCTCAACCAGCATGCCCAGACCATCCAGGGCCCTTGCCGCGCGATGCACTCTGCCCCATTCGACAAAGGCCGTGGGCCGATCGCCGTACAGCATGTCATAAGTCCACCCACCCTCGGCCAGACAGTCGCCGGGTATTTCCGGCACCTTGCGATCGAGCCCGGCAGCGGTTGCATTGATGATCAGATCAAATCGCCGACCGGCGAGTTCGTCCAGACCGCAGCCAGTCACGTTGCCGGAATCCGCGGTGGCAGCTGCCAGCTCACGCGCCCTGTCGGCCGTGCGGTTGGCCAGCACCAAGCACGCCGGGCCTTCCCGGAGCAAGGGATGCAATACGCCGCGTGCCGCGCCGCCGGCCCCGAGCAGCAGCACGCGCGCCCCTTTGAAACCGAACAGGTGATTGCAGCCGAGATCCCGGATCAGACCCACACCGTCGGTGTTGTCGCCAAAGAGCTCGGCTTCGCGAACCAGCAGCGTGTTGACGGCACCGGCACCCCGGGCCCGCTCGCTCAGCCGCTCGGCCATCGCAAACGCCCGCTCCTTGAATGGCACCGTGACGTTGAGACCGAGCCCACCGGCGTCGAAGAATGTCTTGACGTCGGCCTCGAACCCATCGAGATCGCCGAGAATCCGATCGTAGCGCATGTCCTGCCCGGTCTGGCGGGCAAACGCCGCATGGATCAGCGGGGACTTCGAATGTTCTATGGGATTGCCGATCACGGCATACAGGTCGGTCATCGACTGCAGGTTTCCGGGCTGCTGCACTGTCCTCGCATTGTACGCACTGGCGGCACCTTTCGGCAGACTCGGCATCGCCCACCGGGGCCGACCGAGATCCCAGGTCAAGAATCTGCTTCGGCGGCCGATGCCCGCTGGTATCCGGAGAATCGAGACGATCAATATGACCCTGTGGACCATCCCCAGTGCCCGCTTCCGTCTGCCGTGGTTCGTCGCCGCCCTGATTCTGGTTCTAGGCTACTCGGCCGTCGCCGTGGCGCAACCCAAATGCCTGTTCGTCTCGTCCTACCACCGCGGATATGCCTGGTCCGATGGTGTCGAGCGAGGACTGCGCCAGACGCTGGATGGGAAATGCGAAATCCGCCAGTTCGACATGGACACCAAGCGAAAGAAGAGCACGGCGCAGAAAGAGCAGTCGGCGCTGGAGGCCAAGCGAATTATCGAGACGTGGCAGCCGGACGTGGTGATTGCCGCGGACGACAATGCCGCCAAATTTCTTATCCAGCGTCACTATAAGGACAAGGATGTGCCGTTCGTGTTCTGCGGGGTCAACTGGACCGTGCGGGAATACGGCTTCCCCTACAGCAATGTCACCGGCATGATCGAGGTCGCGCCGGTCAAGGCGATGATCGAAGAAGCCAGCGCGCTGGTACCGGCTGCCAGCAGAGTGCTCTACATCGGGGCCAACACCGCAACGGAGAAAAAGAACGCCACGCGGATTCGCAAGGCCGCCGAAGACCACAAGCTGGCCTTCGATGCACAGTTCGCATCCGACCTCGCGTCGTGGATCGAGGCCTACAGGACGGGCCAGGACTACGATTTCATCATCATGGGCAGCAATGCCGGCATCGACGATTGGGACGCCGAGCAGGCGGTCGCGGAAGTCATTCCATTGACCCGGCGACTGACCGTCACGAGTCACGAGTGGATGATGCCGGTCACGATGCTTGGCATGACAAAAGTGCCGGAAGAGCAGGGTGAATGGGCCGGCCAGGTCGCACTGCAGATCCTTGGGGGCGTCCGTCCGGACAGCATTCCGGTGATCGCAAACCGCAAATGGGATCTTTTTCTCAATCTGAAACTGACCGATGCGGCCGGCCTGGAACTGCCGGGACAGCTGCTGAGCAAGGGTAAGGTCTTCCATAAACCCTGATGCCATGACCCCTGTGCGAACGCGCCTCGCCGGTTGGAAGGGACTTGCCGCCCTGCTGGGCGTCTTGGTCGTGATCGTCTCGGTGGGCCTGTCCATCCACAGCGACGTGCGCGAGGCCCGGGCCGCGTTCGATGAGCTGGGCGCCGAAATCAAGACAACCGTCACGAGACGGCTCGACAACCTGGATGCCGCATTGCGCTCATTGAGCGGCATGCACCATGCGATGGCGAGGCTTTCACAACAAGAGCTATCGGCCTTCGCCCAGGATATCGAGCGCAGTTATCCTTACGTGCGTGCGATCCTCCAGCTGCGTCTGGTCGGTCAAACGGGCAGAGCAGCCTACGAGCTCGAACTGCAAGACGCCGGCTTCCCGACATTCAGCATCCTGACCAGTGATGCCTCCGGCGCGCTCAGTCCCAGCCCGCCGAGCGCGCGCTACATGGCGCTGAATTTCGTCGAGCCGCTGGACCCGGATCTGGCACGTTATCTCGGCTACGACTTCTACTCCGACGTGCAGCTGCACGACGTCGTCGGGCAGGCGGTTCAAAGCGGTGAGGTCGCGGCGGCTTCCGCCTCACCGATCGATGAAAACTCGCTGCTGCTGCTGAAGGCCGTGTACAAGGGTTTCTTCGTTCCGGGAACGGCCGAAGAGCGCCTCAATCAGGTTCAAGGCGCCTATGCAATGCTGATCGATGCAGCGACCTTCCTCGGCGACATCGCGGCAGAGAACCCGAACCTGGGGCTTCGGCTGGCCATCGGGGCAAACGACAGGCGATACACCCTGTTCGAGAAACCGTTGCCGGAGACCCACAACCTGGTCGCGAGCCTGCTACCGAAGCATCACGCGGTACTGGAAATCCCGATGCCGGCCTCGCAGTTTCGGATCGTGATGCAGAGCCCGGTGGATGCCGAAGCGGTTCGACCATCACGCTGGGGCACCCGGATAACGACACTGCTTGGACTGTACCTGGCGGGCGTACTGGTATTTTTTACCCGGCGGCGAGCCGCGGAGGCCGCACGCGAGGCCAAAGAACAGCTTTTCCAGGAGAAGGAGCGGGCCCAGGTCACGCTGCAGTCGATCGGCGAGGCGGTAATCACCACAGACCCGACCGGCGTGGTCGACTTCATGAACCCGGAGGCAGAGCACCTCACGGGCTGGCAGGCCGCCAGCGCCTGCGGCCGCCATCTGAACGAGATCTTTTCGCTGGTATCCGAGGCGGACGGCAACCCGCTGCCGGATCCGATAGCCCGCGCGCTGCGTGACCACGACGAGTCCGAGGCGGCGGCCATCATGGTACGCAGCGATGGCGCGACAGTGGCGGTGATCGAAAACGCGGCGGCGATTCGCGACAGTGGCGGGAACTTCACCGGTGCTGCGCTGATCGTTCGCGACGTGAGTCGCGAGCGCAACCTGCTGCGCGAGATGGCGTACCAGGCGACTCACGATCCGCTGACGCGGCTAATCAACCGTCGCCAGTTCGAACGTGAGCTTGCCGCTGTCGTCGAGGACGCACTGAGCACCGACAGCCGGCACGCCCTGATGTACATCGACCTGGACCAGTTCAAGGCGATCAATGACAGCTGCGGGCACATTGCCGGCGACCAGCTACTCAAGCAGGTCGCCACCCATCTCGGTGAGAATATTCGTCGGCTCGATCGCCTCGCACGGCTCGGCGGCGACGAGTTTGGCGTATTGCTGCGAGATTGCTCGGTCGACAAGGCGCTCGAGGTGGCCGAGGTGCTGCGGCATGAGATCAAGGACCTGCGTCTGCACTGGGAGGAACGTAGCTTCCGCATCAGCCTGAGCGTCGGGGTCGTCGCGATAACTCGCGCCAGCGGAAGCCTGGACGAGGTGCTGCGCGCAGCGGACGCGGCCTGCTACGTCGCAAAGGACCAGGGGCGCAACCGCGTTCACTTCTATCAGCCGGACGACAACCTACTGGCACAACGAAGCACCGATATGCAGTGGCTGCAAAAACTGCGCGAGGCGATTGACAAAGATGGCCTCGTGCTGCACGGCCAAACCATCTTCCCGCTGCAACAGACAAGTCAGCGTCCGTCGATGTGCGAACTGCTGGTCAGGATGGTCGACAGCGATGGACGCCTCGTACCGCCGATGACTTTCATACCCGCGGCAGAGCGCTTCAATCTAATGTTCGATCTGGATCTGTGGGTCATCGAGGCCGCCTTCGAACAGCTTTCGACGCTGTGGCGGGAGCATCCGGACGACCAAAGAATCTTCACCATCAACCTGTCCGGCCAGTCGATCGATCACCCGGACCTCGAACTCGCGATACTGGACCTGCAGTTGAAACACCGGGTCGAACCGCACCGAGTCTGCTTCGAGATCACCGAGACCAGCGTGATAGCCAATATGGACCGCGCGCTGCGCCTGATGGACGAACTGCGCCGGCGCGGCTTCCTGTTCGCACTGGACGACTTCGGCACCGGGCTCAGTTCGTTCGCTTACCTGAAGAAACTGCCGGTCGACTACCTGAAGATCGACGGAGAGTTCGTACGCGACATCCTCGAGGACCCGGTCGACAAGGCGATGGTCGACACGATCCGTCGCATCGGTGGAGTGCTGGGCATGACGACCATTGCCGAGGCGATCGAAGACACAGAGACCTGCCAGCTGCTGACGGCGATGGGCATCGATTACGGCCAAGGATACCATTTGTCGAGACCGGCACCGAACGTGTTGGGCCCGGAACCGGAGTTCGTCACGCTTTCGCAAAAGGCCTGAGACCTCCAAGCGACGAGACATCGAAGCCCAGCCTTTGCCGAACGGTCGCCGCAACCATCGGGTCGGTCAGTCCCAGCGGTCCGGATACATGCCCGGCTCCAACAGGTTGTTGCCGATCAGCGCAACGAGCAACAGCAGCAGCGACCCCACCATCACCGGGAAAAGATAAGCCCAGCCGAGCCCATGCACCGCATCGGAACCGACGACCGCGATCAGCGCGGTCGCCCCGCCAGGTGGGTGCAGGGTGCGCGTTACCATCATCAGCGCGATCGCGGTGGCGACCGCAGTCGCTTCCTGCAGCGCCAACACGTCCGGCAGGTAGCGGAAACACGCGACACCGACCAGTGCCGATATCAGATGGCCGCCGATCAGGTTTCGTGGCTGGGAGAACGGGGCCCTGGGGGCACCGTACAGCAGCACCGCGGACGCGCCGAACGAGCCGATCACCAGAAGCTGCAGCCCCGGGAAGCGTTCAACCGCTATGACCAGCAGCGCGATGCCGGAGAACGCGCCCAGCCAGGCGGCCAGGGTCTGCATGAGGTCGACACGCGGGCGGTGACGATGTGCCATCGAGGGGCGCGTTCGCGCATGTGCCGGATGATCGGCGTCGGGCTGCTCGCCGGGCGGGCGGTCGCTGCGGTCAGTCATGCAGCCACTGGGCGGCACGCTTGGCGAAGTAGGTCAGGATGCCGTCGGCGCCGGCGCGGCGAATACACAGTAGCGATTCCATTGCCACCGCCCGTTCGTCCAACCAGCCGTTTTGGGCAGCGGCCATGTGCATCGCGTACTCACCACTGACCTGATATACGCAGGTCGGGACGCCGAACTGATCCTTCACCCGCCGCACGATGTCCAGGTAGGGCATGCCCGGCTTGACCATCACCATGTCCGCGCCCTCGTTCAGGTCGAGTGCCACCTCGCGCAATGCCTCGTCGCTGTTCGCCGGGTCCTGCTGATAGGTGAATTTGTTGCCCTTGCCCAGATTCGCCGCAGACCCTACCGCGTCGCGAAAAGGCCCATAGTAGCTGCTTGCATACTTGGCGGAGTACGCAAGGATCCGGGTATGCGTCTGCCCTTCCGCCTCCAAGGCATCACGGATCTCGCCGATCCGGCCGTCCATCATGTCCGAGGGTGCGACCACGTCCGCGCCGGCCTGCGCATGCGACAGGGCCTGCCGGACCAGAACCTCCACGGTTTCGTCGTTCAGCACGTAGCCGGCGTCGTCTATCAGACCGTCCTGACCGTGGGTCGTGAACGGGTCGAGCGCGACGTCGGTGACTACGCCGAGGTCGGGCAAGGCGTCCTTCAGCGCCCGCACCGCGCGCTGGGCGAGGCCGTCCGGATTGAACGCCTCGGCCGCGTCTTCGCTCTTTGCGTCCGGCGGCGTCACTGGGAACAATGCCAGTGCGGGGATACCCAGGCCGTAGGCCTCGCGTGCCTCGCGCACCAGCAGGTCGATACTCAGGCGCTCGACGCCCGGCATGGAGGCGACCGGCTCACGTTGGCCCTGCCCCTCGAGCACAAACACGGGGTAAATGAAATCATCAGGGCTCAGCCTCGTCTCGCGCATGAGACGACGCGAAAAATCGTCGCGCCGCATACGCCGCATGCGCGTAAAAGGATAGCCCGCCAAGGCCTCGGTATCTGTACCCATCTTCCGGTCCGGTATTCGTGGAGAGCGCCAATACTAGCATCGACCTTCAGTCCTGGCTGCGCAGCAGGCGCCTTACCTCGGGCGCATGCCGTCGACTGACCTCGACCGACTCACCGGTACCGTGCAGCGAGAGCAGCAACTGCCCCTCGGCGCCCCTGCGCAAGGCCCGTGCCTTGTCGGCGGCCACCAGGGCATTGCGATGGACACGCAGAAACAGACCGGCCAGGCGTTCCTCGATCCCGCGCAGCGACTCTTCGGTCAACGCCATCCCCCCGGGGTGCCATACCTCGACGTACTTGCTGTCGGCACGCAACAGGATCACGTCCGCGGCCGGTATGCGCTGCACGCCGCCGCGGTAGCTGACGCTCAGGTAGCTGCCGGTCTCGGCCAGCACGGCCTGCTGCTCCTGGCTCAACACCCGCGCCTTGTCGAGCGCGCGCAGCAGGCGTTGCGGGCGGACCGGCTTCAGAAGGTAGTCGATCGCATTGGCATCGAATGCGGCCAGCGCATGCTCGTGGTATGCAGTGACGAAGATCACGGCCGGCGGACTGGGGTGGGCGGCCAACGCCAGCGCCGCGTCGATGCCGTCCATTCCCGGCATCCGGATGTCAAGCAGCACCAGGTCCACCGCCTGCTGCTCGCACTGCGCCAGGACATCGCTGCCGCTACCCGCCTCCCCGACCACCTGGACATCCCCCGGGGCACTTTTCAACAGCGCGATCAAACGAGCGCGCGCCGGCGCCTCGTCGTCCGCAACCAGGACTCTCATGAAGTCTCCCTCGGAAAATGCACCCGGACCTGGTATCGGCCGTCGACGCGTCCGACCACCATCCCGGCTCGGTCACCGAACGCCGCATCCAACCGCTCGCGCACGTTCTGCTGCGCCATCTGATTGCCCGGCCGCGCGGCCCGACCCGGCCCCGCCGGCAGGCTGTTTCGCACCGCCAGGCTGATCACGCCGGCGCGGCAGCGTCCGCTGATCGAGATCTCACCCCCTTCGGTCGCGGGCTCGATGCCGTGATATACCGCGTTCTCCAGCAGGGGCTGCAACAGCAAAGCCGGCAGTCGCGTCTCGACCGGCAAGCCGTCGATATCCCAGCGCACCCTGAGGCGCTGACCCAGCCGCTGTCCCTCGATCCGCAGGTAGCCGCGAGCCAGTTCGAGCTCGCGCCCCAGGTCAGACATCTCGCCCGCATCCGACAGCGTGGCGCGAAACAGGTCCGACAGGTCTTCGACCACCTGCTCGGCCAACTCGGGATCGACCCGGGTCAAGCTTGCGATGGTATTCATGCTGTTGAACAGGAAGTGCGGCCGGATGCGCGCCTGCAGGGCCTGCAAACGGGCCTGTGATTCGGCCAGCTCGCGCTGCCGCTCACGGTGCTGCTCGTAGAGATAGCGCAGCAGTACGGCGCCGACGATGCCGGCAATCGCGAGATGGTTCACCAGCTCGACCAGTGAGGCCGGCGCGGACGGCAGGCCGAGGCGGCCGGCGGCGGCGAACACGACCAGGGTCACCAGCAGGATCAGCACCCAGGCACTGACACCGGCTGCCGTATGCGACAGGCGGCCGAGCGGCTTGCGCAGACCACAGTAGAGTGCACTGACCGTCAATGCGACCCACTGGATATACAGGGAGCGC
This sequence comes from uncultured Chromatiaceae bacterium, assembly GCA_965364465.1. GTDB lineage: Bacteria > Pseudomonadota > Gammaproteobacteria > Chromatiales > Chromatiaceae > Thiosocius. The sequence continues at coordinate 4,263 of CBDTXT010000042.1, read as the reverse complement.
TGGCTCAATTCGGTCCAGAAAGACCCGGCCCCGGGCGAGGCGCCGAGCGTCAGCACGATGGCCAGCAGCTCGGCACTGACCACCACCGCGAATACCATGCGGATGGCGCAGAAATCTGGAAGAAACGCGCGCGGTTCGGTCGCAGTCATCACGCGTAGTATATGAGATCGGTGGGTAGCCACCCGGGTACGCGGCTGATGCCGCACGCAGTTAGCGAATATAATCACGAGTTCACAGTCATTCGGTGCCTACCCGATGTCCGACAAGAAACTCTGGGCCGGCCGCTTCGCCGAGCCGACCGACGCCTTCGTCGAGGCCTTCACCGCCTCGGTGGAATTCGACCAACGCCTTGCGCCACACGATATCGACGGGTCGATCGCCCATGCGGCCATGCTCGCGCGCCAGGGCATAATCAGTACCCAGGAGCGCGACGACATCACCGCCGGCCTGCAGCGAATTCGGGCGCGGATCGATACCGGCGAGTTCCGATGGTCGATCGGCCTCGAGGACGTCCATATGAACATCGAGGCGGCGCTTACCGAGGACATCGGCAGCGCGGGCAAAAAACTGCACACCGGGCGTTCACGCAACGACCAGGTCGCAACCGATGTCCGCTTGTGGTTGCGCGCCGAGCTGAAAGAGATCCGTGCCGCCATCAGGCGCCTGCAGCACGCTATGCTCGACCTCGCCGAACGCGAGGCGGACAGCATCCTGCCCGGGTTCACGCATTTGCAGACCGCGCAGCCGGTCACGTTCGGCCATCACATCATGGCCTGGTTCGAGATGCTGGCGCGAGATCACCAGCGCATGCGCGACTGCGCGAAAAGGGTCAACCAGATGCCACTCGGCGCGGCGGCGCTGGCCGGCACCAGCTATCCGATAGACCGGCACTACACGGCCGAACTGCTCGGTTTCGACGCCCCGGCGGAGAACTCGCTGGACGCCGTTTCCGACCGCGACTTCGCGATCGAGTTCGCCGCGGCAGCAAGCATCCTGATGATGCACCTGTCGCGTATGAGCGAGGAGTTGATCATCTGGTCATCCGCCCAGTTCGGATTCATCACGCTGTCTGACAGCTTCTGTACCGGCTCCTCGATCATGCCGCAGAAGAAGAATCCCGACGTCCCGGAGCTGATCCGGGGCAAGTCGGGGCGCGTGTTTGGCCATCTGATGGCGCTGCTCACGCTGATGAAGGGTCAGCCGCTGGCTTACAACAAGGACAACCAGGAGGACAAGGAGCCGCTGTTCGACCTGGTCGATAATCTCAGGGGCTCGCTCAAGGTGTTCGCCGACATGATCCCGGCCATCGGTTGCAACCGGGACACGATGCGGCAGGCTGCGAGCAAGGGTTTCGCGACCGCGACCGACCTGGCCGACTATCTGGTTCGCCAGGGCATACCGTTCCGCGACGCACACGAGGTGGTCGGCAAGGCGGTCGGCTATTGCGTGGAACAGGGGCGCGACCTGGCCGAGCTGAGCCTCGCGGAGTTGCAGCAGTTCTGCCGCGTGATCAGTGAGGACGTGTTCGATTTCCTCACGCTGGAGGGCTCAGTGGCCGCGCGCGACCATATCGGCGGAACGGCCCCCAATCAGGTCCGCGCCGCGATCGGGCGGGCGCGCGCCGGCTTGTCAAAGCCCGACGCATAGGCGATATCCGCCAGATGTCGATCGAGGGCATCAGGCATTCGGGTCGCCTACCCCAGCCCCGGATGGGCCAGCTGGCCGCCGCATGGAATTCGTGCTGAGATAACAGCAATATCGAACGACGGACACCGCCGCGATGCCGAATGACAGTCTGCAAGAACTCAACGCCCGCTTGCTCGCCTTTGCCCGGGAAAGGGACTGGGAACAGTTTCATTCGCCGAAGAACCTGAGCATGGCATTGGCCGGCGAGGCGGGCGAGCTGCTGGAGCATTTCCAGTGGCTGACCGAGGCACAGAGCGCGAATCTTCCGGCCGACAAGAAGGAACAGGTCGCGCTGGAGATGGCCGACATCCTGATTTATCTGATCCGGCTCTCTGAGCGCCTGGGTATCGACCTCGTCGACGCCGCTTATCGCAAGATAGGTCTCAACCAGGCGCGTTACCCGACGGAACGGGTGCGCGGCGATGCACGGCGCGCCGAGGAGTACGGGCGGCACGACGTCGCCGCGGATCCGGCGACGGACTGAGATCCGGCGAGCAAGCCGTGCCGGATGTCGCCGGCATCGGCCTCGTGACCGACCAAAGCAGCGACTGGCGTCTTCAATTGTCGCGACCCTCGAGCAGCAGCAAGGCGCGTCGCGACAGACGACGGCAGCGCTTCCAGAACCGGGGGCGGGTCTTGGCCGCCCCGGCGGCGGGCAGGGCCATGGCACCCAACTGGCCGCCGACCAGCAGCGCGTCGGGGACATGCCCGCGGATCGACTGTGCCACCCGTCCGGTCAGGCCGGGCTCGGCGGCGACGGTCACCCAAAGCACGTTGATGGCGTAATTGATATCGGCAAACACGACTTGTCCGCCATAAGACTCGCAGACCTCGCGGATCAGCCGCGCGGTCTGTTCGCGTGACTGCTCCGACCGCTTACCGAGACCCGGGATCCACATCATGAAATCGGCGACATTGCGGCCGTCTTGTGCGCGCGTCGGTGCCAGCCGCCACAAGGGCGGCGCGGGCGTCAGCGGCCGGCTCGCATGCAGCGGGTGATCGAATTCCCGGTCGTCGCGCATCGTCAACCGCGGGCGCTGGGCGCCGCCGTCCGTTGCGTGGTTTCCGCCAGCGGCCCGACTTCTCGGGTCCTCGATCCGGGCGCTGCCTGTAGCCCGCGCAGAGATGCTTTCATCTGTCCCTCTCCTTTTCTTGGCTGATGCCGACCAGGGTCCCGGTACAGGGGGGTCGCGATGCGATCGGACCGGATATCAATTCATCCGCCGCCGTCGGCATGGTCAGCCACCGCGTCGGTACCGTCCGCCGACGGCATTTCCACCGGCTGCAGACCGAGTTTCTCGGCCACCTGGTACATGGCGGTGCGTTGCGACTCGATCCAGGCATGCAGAAAGATCGCGCGGCAACCCATCTCGTATTCCATTTTCAGGAGCACGGTGCGAAGGATTCGATCGACGACCTCCAACGGATCCAGATGCGTCATGAATGACCCCAGCATCGGCAGCAGCAGGGTCTCCAGGCCTCGCGCCGCCGATTGCTCGCTGAACGCGTCGAACACACCGCGCACGCAATCGTCCACGGCCTCGTTGCGCAGCTCGTAGCCGTCACCGAGTATCCCCTGGGTCCCGGCGACGTGAAACACGGCCTTGACACCCAGCTTGGCCAGCTCGTGCGTGTGGGTTGCAATCACGGTACCCGGCGCCACTGGGAGCACAATGTTGCGGGCACGGATCTGTTCGTCGAGGTCTTCGCGCAACAGGTCCTTGAGCAGTCTGCCTCCTGCCGACTTGCCGGCATCCAGGTAACGCAGCTTGCCCGACATCGAGGTCGCGAAAAAATTGTCCAGCTGAAAGTAAGTGTTCTCCAGACTCACTATCGCGTCCACACCCAGCCGCGTGAGTTTCCGGCTCGTCGCGAGTTCCACGATGTCGCCGGTCACGATCGTGATTCGGCGTTGCGGGTCGAATGGCAACGCGAAACTGCGGTCTATGGCACTCGGCAGGACCTCCGGGTGGGACTTTTCGATCAATCTGCGCATCTGTTGTTCGGTCTTCAGCTTGGGGGCAAACTCGAACTGTTCGAACAGCCCGGGGACGCTCCAGCCACGGGCCTCGAGGTCTTCCAGCTGTTTTTCCATCAGCTCGGCATAGGCACCGTCGACCAGCGGCGCGATTGGCTGCAACTGGTACTCGATGGTCCGCAGGTCCTTGACATCGAACGGCAGGCTTTGACCCTTTTCGACCAGCAAGATCGTCGGTCGCGCGGCGCACTGCGCCACCGCGAGTTCGTAGAAGACGTTCGGATTGAAGCCGGTCAGGACCACCACGCAGACATCGGCACCGAAGATCCTCTCGAACATCTGTTCGGTGATTCGGCCGGTTTCCGAAATCTCGTCCGAGCGTTCCGGCCGGATCCCGAATTTTTCCAACGCCGGCCGGATGATGAACCGGTAGACGTCGTCGGCGTGATTGCGCACCGGCGAATCGGGCTGCCCGATCGGGCTGATAACGAAACAACTCCTGGTCTGCGGCATCACGGCATTCCTTGGGCCCAAGTTTTGATGCATCCCATTCGGCGACACGGACCTGGGCCTTGCGTCCGCCCCGGCTGCGCCAGCCT
>CBDTXT010000041.1:0-12332 GCA_965364465.1 uncultured Chromatiaceae bacterium | reverse complement strand
CCGGCTCGGCGTTGCGCGGCCTGCCTGCAAACGCACCGTTGAGGTCTACGAGGTGCAGACGGCGTGCGCCCGCATCCACCCAACGCTGCGCCATCTCCAGCGGATCGTCTGAAAAGACCGTATGGTCTTCCATCACCCCCTGGCGCAGGCGAACGCATTTGCCGTCTTTGAGGTCGATTGCGGGTATCAGGATCATAACGTGGTCACTCAACTGGCGATGGGTCGGCGACGGGCCCCGGGGACACCATCGCGATAAGGCCGGCCGGCAGGCCCGGCTGCGCTCAGACGCTCCATTCGACGAAGTTTTTCAGCAACTGCAGGCCGGCGCCAGCACTCTTTTCCGGGTGGAACTGGGTCGCAAAGAGATTCTCATGGGCGATCGCCGCGGTGAAGCGCACGCCATAGTCCGTGGTGGCCGCGATCAGCGACACGTCTTCGGGCACGACCCGATAGCTGTGCACGAAGTAAAAGCGGCTCTGGTCGTCGATGCCGCGCCAGAGTGGGTGCGACCCGACCTGGCGGACCTGACTCCAGCCCATATGCGGAATCTTCAGCGGCAGGCCGCGTTCACCCAGCGCAAGACCGTCGAAACGCCGGACCTCGCCGGCAAACAGGCCGAGCAGCTGGGTGCCACCGTTCTCCTCCGAATGCTGCATCAGCACCTGCAGGCCCATGCAGATGCCGAGAAACGGTTTGCTCTGCGCGGCCCGCAGCACCGCCTGGTTCAGGTGGTGCTCGCCGATCGCCAGCATGCAGTCGCGCGCCGCCCCCTGGCCGGGGAAGACCACGCGGTCGGCCTGCTCGATGAACTGCGGATCGTCGGTGACCCTGACATCGGCGTCCGCGGCGACATGCTCGACCGCCTTCGACACCGATCGCAGGTTGCCCATGCCGTAGTCGATCACGGCAATCTTCTGAGGCACGCTGGCTCCCCCCTAAAGGCTGCCCTTGGTCGACGGCACCACGTCACCCAGCCGCGCATCCGGCTCGATGGCCATGCGCAGTGCACGACCGAATGCCTTGAACACCGTCTCCGCCTGATGGTGGGCGTTGACGCCGCGCAGGTTGTCGATATGCAGCGTGACACCGGCATGATTGACGAATCCCTGGAAGAATTCGTGAAACAGGTCGACGTCGAAGCCGCCGATCGCGCTGCGCGTGAACTCGACGCCAAACACCAGGCCGGGCCGACCGGAGAGGTCGATCACGACGCGGGACAAGGCCTCGTCGAGCGGCACATAGGCGTGACCGTAGCGTCGGATTCCCTTTTTGTCGTCGACAGCGGCGGCGAATGCCTGACCCAGGGTGATGCCGATATCCTCCACGGTGTGATGGGCGTCGATATGGAGATCGCCCCTGGCGACGATATCGAGGTCGATCAGACCGTGCCGGGCCACCTGATCCAGCATGTGTTCCAGGAACGGCACACCGGTATCCAGCTGCGACAGCCCGGTGCCGTCCAGCGCGACCGATGCGGTGATCTGCGTCTCCAGTGTGTTGCGTTCGATGCGGGCGCTGCGAGCCACGTTAGCTTCCTGTTTTGTCGAACAATTTCGCGCGATTCTACGCGATTTCCCAGGCCGCGCGACATTCGGCGCGATTCTCGCCTGCCGCGCGCGGCCAGCGCACGCCCTGATCAGGTCTCGAGCCAGAAGGTCACCGGGCCGTCGTTGACCAGGCTGACCTGCATGTCGGCGCCGAAACGCCCGCTGCAGACCGGGACGTCCCGGCCGCGCGCACGGTCGAGCAGATAGTCGAAAAGGCGACGTCCCTGCTCCGGGGTCGCGGCACCCGAAAAACCCGGACGCCGCCCCTTGCGCGTGTCCGCGGCGAGCGTGAACTGCGGCACCAGCAGCAGCCCGCCGCCGACGTCGCGCAGGTCGAGGTTCATCCTGCCCGCCGGATCGGGAAACACTCGGTAACCCAGCAGGCGGTCTAGCAGACGGTCCGCGCGCTGCTCGTCGTCACCGCGCTGCACGCCGATCAGTACCAGCAGACCATGGTCGATCCGGCCGACCACGGCGGACCCCACCTGGACCTCGGCCCGGGACACCCGCTGCAGCAGCCCGATCACTGCTCGCCGGTCAGCCGTATCCCGGTAGGATTGGGCTTTTCCATTCAAGTAAATCGACTTTTCCACCGATGTAGGGGTTAGTATCCCCTGGAATCACGCAACGGGGGTACTCCCCGGTGATGGATGCGGATTGATGCAAGCAAACGCCAAAAGAATACTGCTGGACTGGCAAGACGAGGTTACCGGCAGCCTGGTCGAGGGGTTTCGGCAGCTGTTCGAGTCATCCAGCCAAGTGCTGCTGGAATTCGCCGATGCCGCCGAGAACAACCGCCTGCAGCGGCTCTTCTTCGACGCCCAGCGCGAGTTCTATCTGAAAGAAGAGATCATCGTCCGCGATTTTGAGCAGAAGCTGCGCGAAAGCCTGCTGTCCTATGCGGGCCGGACCTCGGCGACGCAACCGGGCGCCGACACCCTGAGCCTGGTGGAGGTCGAAGATTACGAGCGCTCGCTCGCGCTGGAGACCATCGCCAAACGGACCCTCGACCGCCACCTGGCCGAACTGCATGCGCTCGCCCAACGGCTTTCCGCAGTGATCGGCGGACGCCCGATCCCGATCGAGCAGGTGCCGGCCAACCCGCTGCAGATCATTCGGATCTTCGACCCCGTCAGCCGACAGCTCGAGGTGGAGAAAGAGGTTCGCCTGGTCTTCTACACGCTGTTCGATCGCTACGTGATGAACCGCCTCGGCGATCTCTATACCGGCTTCAACCGGCGCCTGATCGATCTCGGGATCCTTCCGAACGTGAAGTTCGACTATCAGCGCTTCGGCTCGGGTGCGGTCGGAGGCGCCGCCGACGAGCAATCGGGCACAGCGGATGCCGCAGGGGATCTGCCGGCCGACGCAGCGCCGGCGGCCCAGGCTGCCGGCATTGCCGCGCCAGGCCAGCACCTGCATCCGACGCCACCGACCTCGGCCGAGACCCTGTCTGCGATCAGCTCGCTGCTGATGGCCAAACGGCAGCATGAAAGGCAACACGAGACACTGGGTACCGGGACTCCGATCACGCCGTCGGCACAGGACGTGCGTGAGGCTATCGCCGACGCGCGCGTGCTGCAGGAGGCGCCGCACCCGGTGCCGATCCCGACCGGGCCGATCGGCGCCAAGCTGGTTTCAGTCGACGCCAACCTGCTGATGAAGGTCAAGGGGGCGCTCGAGAAACAGCGGCAGATCATCAAGAACCTGGTCGGCCGCGATCGCCTGGACAGGCGCGAAGAGGACGTGATCGACATCGTCGGCATGCTGTTCGAGGCCATGCTGAACGAAAAGCTGCTGCCCAACTCGGTCAAGACGCTGCTCAGTCACCTGCACACGCGCTACCTGAAAATCGCGGTGCAGAGCCCGGATTTTCTCGAGAATAACAATCACCCGGCCCGTCGATTGTTCGAACGCATGCTCGACGCCGGCATCCGCTGGGTGCGTGAAGACAACTTGCGCGCCGGGATTTATCCGCAACTGCAGGAGATTGTTACCGAGATCCTGCGCCATGAGACGCTCGAAGACGGGTTCTTCATCGACCAGATCACGGAACTCGACCGGGCCGAGAAGAAACTCGAGCAACAGTCGACAGCGGCCGAGGACCGGACGCTCGAGGCGGAACGCGGGAGGGCCCGGCTTGAACAGGCCAAGGCGATCGTCAAACAGACCATCGACGACATTGGCGGCGACATCGAGGTCGCACCCGCGGTGGTCACCTTCCTGACCACGACCTATGCGGACTACCTGACGCTGCTGTTGTTGCGCAGCGACCTGGATACCGACTCCAGCGGTTGGAGCAACGCCTACAGCGTGGGCGAGGCGCTCGTCGCAGCCGCAGTGTACGCGGCCAACGGGCAGCCGCTCGCCAAACCGATGCGCGACGACCTGACCCAGCGCCTGGAGGGGACGGTCGGCAGCCTGATCCCGCACCATGAGCAGAACATCCGACGGGTGATCGACGCCCTCGACGAGGCGCCCGGACAGCTCGCGCCGGCCGCCCCGAAACCGGAGCCGGCACCCCAGCCTGCCGCCGCAGCGGGTGCTGCGCGGTCGGCCGCCGAGATGCCGATCAGCGACGAGGACCAGCGGGTCGCCGACAAGCTCATGCGCGAGGCCGGGAACTGGTTCGTAATCAAGGATCCCGAGGCCGCAGAGGAGCAGGCAGTGAAGCTACTCTGGGTCAATCCGCATACCCGCAACATGCTGTTCGTCGATCAGCACGGAGCCAAGGTGGCATTGATGCCGGCGACCAGCGTGGCCCGTAAGATCCGTGAAGGGTCTGTTCGCCCGATGGAGCAGGAGGCCTCGAGCTTCGTTGCGAGGTCGCTGCGACGTATCCGGCGTGCGCTCGAGGATTCAGTCAATGGCTGACCAGCACCAGGAGTGACCGTGGACGACCGCCGCAAAAGCAACAGAATCGATGCCTGCGAGATGGGTCTCCGGGCGATAAACAGTCTCGACGGGGAACCGCTCGGCGTCATCGGCAACCTGTCGGTCGGCGGCATGATGCTGATCACCAACCGGCAACTGTTCACTGACGGCATCCTGCAGTTGGAGATCGAGGTACCTGCCGGACTCGGCGGCGGGACCGTCCCGATGGGGGTGAAGATACTCTGGTGCACGCCGGCCAACAGCCCGGATGAATACTGGGCAGGCCTGGAGACGATCGATATCGGCCAGACGGACCAGCATGCCCTGCAGCGACTGATCGAGCGGCTTGCCGCCCCCGCCTGAACCGCCCCGCGGGCTCAGCCCGCCTCGTTCGCGAAGTAATCGGTCGCCTCGACCAGGCGCCGGCGGATGCCCGGCTCGGCGGCCGAGTGCCCGGCATCGGCGACGATCGACAACTCGCTACCCGACCATGCCTGATGCAGCTGCCAGGCATTTTCCAACGGACAGATCGCGTCGTAACGGCCGTGGACGATCACGCCGGGGATGCCCGCCAGGCGTCCGGCATCCTCGAGCAACTGGTCAGGGCGCAAAAAGGCCTGGTTGACGAAATAGTGGCACTCGATGCGCGCCATGCTCAGTGCGACATGCGGCTGGGCGAAATGCGAGGCGACGCGTTCGTCCGGCAGCAGCGTCGCGGTGCGCCCCTCCCAGGTCGACCAGGCCTTCGCGGCGGCGAGTCGGCGCAGCTCATCCTGGCCGGTTAGCAGGCGATGGTAGGCACTCAGCATGTCACCGCGTTCCGCCGGGTCGATCGGGCTTTCGAAATCCTCCCAGTAGTCGGGGAACAGCCGGTTCGCACCGCACTGATAAAACCACGCGATCTCGTCCGGCCGACACAGGAAGATGCCGCGCAGCACGAGCCCCAACACACGCTCGGGATGGGTCTGCGCATAAGCCAGCGCCAGCGTCGATCCCCAGGAGCCGCCAAACAACAGCCAGCGATCGATTCCGAGGTGCTGGCGGATTTTCTCGATATCGGCGACCAGGTCCCAGGTCGTGTTGTTGGCCAACTCGGCATGTGGGGTCGAGCGACCCGCCCCGCGCTGGTCGAACAGTACCAGACGGTAACGCTGGGGATCGAAGAAACGCCGATGGTAAGGCTCGCAGCCTGCGCCCGGACCACCGTGCAGGTACAGCGCGGGCATGCCGTCTTTGCTGCCGACCTCCTCGACGTAGAGTGTATGCAGGTCGTCTACCGCCAGGTGCTGGGCACGGTAAGGCCGGATCTCGGGGTACAGGTCTTTCATTCCTGGTGAGTCTAACCCGATTTTGGCACCGTCGGTGCGGCTCAGGCGCGCGACGCGCGCTTGCGTTCGTGCTCCTTGAGATGCTTCTTGCGCAGACGAATCGCGCCCGGCGTGATCTCGACCAGTTCGTCGTCCTCGATGAATTCCAGGGCCTGCTCGAGGGTGAGGCGGATCGGGGGCGTCAGCATCACTGCGTCGTCCTTGCCGGCTGCACGGATGTTGGTGAGCTGCTTGGCCTTGAGCGGGTTGACCGTGAGGTCGTTGTCGCGCGCGTGAATGCCGACGATCTGCCCCTCGTAGACCTCGTCGCCCGGCTTGGCGAACAGTCGCCCGCGCTCCTGCAGGTTCATCAGCGCATAGCCCAGCACCTTGCCGCTGCCATTCGATATCAGCACCCCGTTCTTGCGCGGGGCAATGCCGCCTTGCTGCGCCGCGCCATAGTGATCGAACACGTGGTAGATGAGCCCGCTGCCCGAGGTGGTGGTCATGAACTCGGTCTGGAAACCGATCAGGCCACGCGAGGGGATGATGTAGTCGAGACGCACCCGCCCGCCGCCGTCGGGCTGCATGTCGCGCAACTCGCCCTTGCGGGTGCCGAGCGCCTCCATGATCGCGCCCTGGTGCTGTTCCTCGACATCCACGGTGAGCTGTTCGTAGGGTTCGCAGACCTCGCCGTCGACCTCGCGGAAGATCACCTCCGGGCGCGACACGGCGAGTTCGAAGCCCTCGCGGCGCATGGATTCGAGCAGCACCGAGAGATGCAGCTCACCGCGCCCCGAGACCTTGAACTTCTCGGGGTCGGTGCCTTCCTCGACACGCAGCGCGACATTGTGGATCAGCTCGCGCTCCAGGCGCTCCTTGAGCTGCCGCGAGGTCAGGTATTTGCCCTCGCGGCCAGCGAACGGCGAGGCATTGACCTGGAAGGTCATCGAAACGGTCGGCTCGTCGACCGTCAGCGGCGACAGCGCCTCGACATGGATCGGGTCACACAGGGTGTCGGACACGTTCGGGGCCTCGATCCCGGTGATCGCGATAATATCCCCCGCGCCGGCCTCGGCGACCTCGTGGCGCTCGAGACCGTGATAACCGTAGACCAGACCGATCTTCGCCTTGTGCTGCTCCCCGTCGTACTTGACCACCACGACCTGCTGGTTTGGCCGTATGCTGCCGCGGGTCACGCGGCCCACCGCGATGGCCCCGACATAGCTGTTGTAGTCCAGGTTCGAGATCTGCATCTGCAGCGGACCATCCGGGTCCACCTCGGGCGCCGGGCAGTGCTCGACGATCGCCTCGAACAGCGGCGTCATGTCACCCGCGCGCGCGCTGTCATCGGTAGAGGCATAACCGTTGATTGCCGATGCGTAGATGATCGGGAAATCCAGCTGCTGGTCGCTCGCACCGAGCGTGTCGAACAGCTCGAACACCTGGTCGATCACCCAGTCCGGGCGCGCACCGGGTTTGTCGATCTTGTTGACGACCACGATCGGGCGCAGGCCGTGCTTGAACGCCTTCTGAGTGACGAATCGGGTCTGCGGCATCGGGCCTTCCTGGGCATCGACCAACAGCAACACCGAATCGACCATCGACAGCACCCGCTCCACCTCGCCGCCGAAGTCGGCATGCCCCGGCGTGTCCACGATGTTGATCCGGTAGTCTCTCCACTTGAGTGCGGTGTTCTTGGACAGGATCGTGATGCCACGCTCCTTTTCCTGGTCGTTCGAGTCCATGACGCGCTCGACCGCGCCGAATCGCTCGCCGAGTGTGCCCGATTGTTTGAGCAACTCGTCGACCAACGTCGTCTTGCCATGGTCTACGTGCGCGATGATCGCGATGTTGCGCAGGTTCTGGATCACGGGGAATACTCACCGTCAGGAGGGGGCGCGAGATTATACCCGGGTCGGCGGCGCAGCGATACGCCGGCGCACCCGCGAACACGGTCGGCGTGCGGCAGACGCCGCTGCACCGATCCGCTCGTCCGGCACGACCCCGACGCGGTGCAGGGTACCGGCGAGCGGCTGCCCGACCGTCGCGGCAAACGGGCTACCAAGCGACCGCGCAAACAGGGCCGGCAACACGGCAGCATCCTGTGGATAACTTTGTGGATTGTTTCGACGCCGTCCGGATCTCTCCGGGCGGGCTGTCAGGACATTGCCGGTCTCGGCTGGAATCCCTTGATTTTTATCGCTTTTGCGAACACGATCCGCAATGTGTCGACGAATTGGCGCGACAAGCGGCAAAATATCGCGGTCGGGGGGTGTGAATAATCACTCGCCGGCGTGCTCCGATTCCCGGGGCATCTGGGCCGCCAACGGAGGAACCGAGACCGTGAAGATCGTCGAAGACTGGCTGGAACGTTTCGTGAGTACCGCGCTGGCGGGAGACCTGGCCGCGCACATGGCGATGATCTCGCCGGACGTGCTGGTCTTCGGCGTCCCCGGCTTCGACACCCTGGATTTCGACGATTGGTATCGCCAGTGCGAGCATGAGTTTCCGCAGCGACTGCTCAGCGATATCGGATACAGCGCCCCGGACATCCGAACTGCGAGCGAGGACCGGGTCCTGTTCAAGGCGCTCGAGACCACGCGAACCACCGACGGCAGCATCAGTCGGCAGGGCGTGGAAATGCTGCTGGGGCGCGACGGTGAAGACTGGAAGCTGCACCAGATGCGACTGCTTTCCGACGACGAGGCGAGGCACGACGGCTTGCTCTGAACCCTGATTGCGGGACGGCTCACCGGGTCTTGAAGCTCCCGATCAGCCGCTGCAGCTGGGTGGCCGCCGACTCCAGCCCCTCGGTCGAAGACTCGAGTTCCACCGCCCCCTGGCTGGTCCGTTCTGCCACCTCGCCGATCGCAACCATGGTGCGGCTGATCTCGTCGACCGCGCGGGTCTGCTCTACGGCCGCACCGGCAATCGCCCGCGAACTGCCGGTGATGGTCGCGATGCTTTCGGTGATCTCCGACAGGCGCTGCCGGGTCCCATCGGCATGCTGCACCGTTTCGCGCGCCTGAGCACGACCGGCGTCCATCACACCGACGGCTTGGCGTGACGCGTGCTGCAGACGTTGGATCATTCCCTGTATCTCCTCGGTCGATTCCTGGGTGCGGCTGGCCAGGCTGCGCACCTCGTCGGCCACCACCGCAAACCCGCGACCCTGCTCACCGGCGCGCGCGGCCTCGATGGCGGCATTGAGTGCCAGCAGGTTGGTCTGCTCGGCAATACCACGGATCACATCCAGCACACCGCCGATTCGCTCGCTGTCCTGTTCGAGCGCATGGATGACCGACGCGGCCTGCTCCACATCGGCCGCCAGTCGTCTGATCTCCGATTGCGTCGCGAGCAGCACGGATTGCCCGCTCTCCGCCGAGTGCTGCGCAGCGGCGGCGGCATCGGCCCCTGCCTGTGCCATCCCCTGGACTTCCTGGGCGGTGTTCAACATCTCGGTGGTGGCCTCGGCCATGCGCTCGATCTCCTCACGCTGGCGCTGGGTGCCCTCGCTGGCCAGATGACTCACCGCGGCCGTCTGGCTGGCCCCCCCTGTCACCCGCTGCACGGTGTCGGACACTTCGCAGACCGTCTCGCGAATTCTTGCCAGAAAGCTGTTGAAGGCTCGCGCGAGCATCGCCAGCTCATCACCGCCACGCAGTTCGAGTTCGCGCGTTAGGTCACCGTCGCCGCTGGCGATCTCTTGCATCGCGCTGACCGCCGCGTTCAACTTGGTGCTGATGCCACGGCTGATCCACCAGGCCACACCCACGCCGACCGCGAAACCGAGCAGCAGCAGCACCCAGACCAGGGTGCGAGTCGCCGAGGTCGAATCGGTGAGCGCGCGGCTCTGCGTGGCGATCTGCTGGCGCAGGTCCTCGACCAGCCGAGAAGCCTGGTGCGAGAGTCGATCCATCAAAGGCCCGATCTCACTGCTGAGCAGGTGCACGTCGGCATAGGCCCGGTCACCCCCGTGCACCTCGAAAACCCGCTCCAGCGCGACAACGTAGTCGGCGCGTGCGGCACCCAGGCGCTCGATCGCATCGACCTGCTCGAAGGTCAGGCGATCGTCTGCCGCGGCCTCCTCGAGAAACTGCAGCGCCGACGCGTTCTTGGCAAGGTACAGGCCCGTGTTCTGCTGCAGTGACGCGTCGCGAAACGCGAGGAAGCCCCGCATCCCGGTCACCACCTGGCCCCAGGAGTAGCGCAGGTCCTGGATTGCGTCCATCACGGCAATGCGTGACGTCAACGCCTCGATCGCCTCTGCATCGACCATCTCCGCGGAAAATCCGTAGGCGTCGCGCGGCGCGGCCAGTACCGCTGCGATGTCCGCAAAGATCTCGCTTTGCGCCTCCTGCTCCGAGCTCAGCATCTCGTTTGTCGCCTGGAGAATCTCCATATGACGCGGATTGAGCGACTGCTCGGCGATCGACATCGCCGGCATGTTGGCGGCCGCAGACGCCGTGAGCTGCAGGATCCTCGGCTGGTAGGCCGCGAACGCCTGAACCTGGTGCTCGATCGCCGAAAAGGCAGCCGCGGCATCCTGATCATCCAGTGCCTGCAATGCCCCGCTGGCCCTCGCCAATACCGAGCCAAGCCCCCGGTTGTCGGCCAGATACTGCACCCGTTGGGTTTCGTCGCCGCTCTTGAGGAAAAAGGCCATCGAGGCCGCTGCCTTGTGCAGCTGGTTTTCCAGCGCCATCACGGCCAGCACCGCGGGCTGGATCCGCTCAACCACCCGGCGGGTGTTCGCCTCTGTGCGCGAAGCGCCGCTCAAGGCGGCCAGCGAAACTGCGAGCAAGACCGTGAGCACGACCGCAAAAGCGACGCGCAGCCGGCGCTTGAAAGAACATGCACCCAGAAACCCCGTCAACTTGACACATCCCACGCGGCGAACGAGGCGTTTTGCCCCCGTGGGAAGCTAGCGTCCGGGCAGTGCCGGGCTTGAGCCGGCGCCGCTTTCAGGACTGGGTCGGGCGGTAACCCATGGTTTGCGACCCGGTCAGGTCCCAGGAGAAGGTGCAGTCGAGTTCGGAAAGCACGGCGATCAGACCGCTCTCGCCGTCGCGCAGGATGATCGACAGCGGCGAACGTCGTCCGAAACGGCGGTGGCCCTGTCGAACCCAGCGGCCCGCCATGCGCGGATTCAGCGGATAGGTGGTGCGCAGCGCATCGGAAATTCGCAGCAGATAGCGCGCGCGGCGCAGCACGGCCGGATCATCGGGCAACACGTCGGTGCCCGCGCGGAACTTGTTGAGCGCCCGCGCGCGGACGCTGGCCGGCAGGCTCAGCACGCCCTGGATCTCCTGCGTGTCCAGCTGCCAGGAATCCACCAGTCCCATCACGGCCTGGGTGATGTCGTTCAGCGCTTCCGCCTGGATCTCGTCATTCATCAAACTGCTCCGGCCATGCGCCGCTTGGGCGCAGTCGTTTTACCCGGGCCGGGGAACTCCGAAACCCGCGTGATTTAGTCGGATAATAACACCATAGCACCCCGCCCGTTACCCCGCGGCATGCGGGGCCAAAGCCTGCTCGGCGTCCCGCCGAAGGGGTCCGGATGCAGGCGAGCCGGCCGCGGAGACGGCCTGAGGGATGCGGCAAGCAGGACCCACCGTGTCCGGCCCCTTGCCGATTTGAAGCTCAGCCGCCGAACAGCCGCTGCCACCAGCGGCGCCGGCCCGCCGGCTGGCGCGCTGCCGCCAGATCGGCGGGCGCCAGTCGGCTAAGTACCCAGCCGGGCAGCGGAGGGTTGTCGCTGTATCCGCAGGACACACCGAGGTTGTTCGGGTCATAGACCTTGATCATCGACGGCGATTCAAGCCGGTCTGCGTAGACGATGCCGCAGTAATCCTCGTCGTGCTCGCGGCGCAGCAACTGGTCGATCTCATCGATAAAACGCAGCAGTTCGCCGCTGGCGAGCGGGGCCACCGGCGGCGGCTCGCCGACCGCATAGACATACCAGCCCTCGGGCGCCTCGCGCACGCGCTGCCACAGTGCGTCGAGCTGCGGCCAGCGCAGTGCGGATGTGAAGCTGCCACGAAATGCAGAGAGGTAGGGATCGTCTTGCACAGTGGCTGCTTTCATCGCGATGTCGCGTCGCCCGATGGAGATGGAGTGGACGTATAAGATGCCAGCAAGCAGGGCCGGGCGCTATAATTTCGGTTTGGCACACACGCGAGCGAACGATGAGCGTCCTTTACCAATCCGAGCTGTCCGACCTGCGGCTGCTTAGCCGGGGCAAGGTCCGGGACATCTATGAAATCGACGGCGACCATCTGCTCATCGTCGCCAGCGACCGCTTGTCGGCCTTCGATGTCGTTCTGCCGGAGCCGATCCCGGGCAAGGGTGAGGTGCTGACCCGGGTTGCGAAGTTCTGGTTCGATCGAACCCGCGGCATCATACCCAATCACCTGAGCGACCTGCCGCTCGAGCAGGCGGTGCCGGATGCCGGGGAACGCGCCAGCCTGGGCGATCGCGCCATGGTGGTGAGGCGTATGAGGCCGCTGCCGGTGGAGGCGGTCGTGCGCGGTTATCTGATCGGTTCGGGCTGGAAGGACTACCAGGCCAGCGGCAACGTCTGCGGCATCCCGTTGCCGGC
>CBDTXT010000040.1:0-12399 GCA_965364465.1 uncultured Chromatiaceae bacterium | reverse complement strand
CAGGCGAACGGCCGTGATTGGAAAACAGGCTTTGAAACATGGAGTTAGGTTCAATCTAGTCGGCCCGTGCGGCAGTACAAATATTTAGAGGGGTTTCGTTATGGGCAATTCATTGCAGGATCAGCTGCTGAAGGCCGGCCTGATCGACCAGAACAGGATCGATGAGGCACGCAAGGAAAAACAGAGGAAGCACCGTCAGCAGAAGCCCAAGAAAAAGGCCGCAAGGGCCGAAACCCCGAAGCCGAAGCCTACGCCGGAACAGTTGGAAAAGGCCGCGCGGGACCGCGAACTGGAGCAACAGCGCAATGAGGTGCGCCGGCAGCGCGAGGTCGCAGCGCAGGTCAGGCAGTTGGTGCGCCAGCATCGGCTGCCGCGCAGTGAAGGCGAAGACGACCAGCCTTTCCATTTCGAAAACAAGGGTAAGGTCAAACGGATTTACGTCTCGGCGCAGACCCACAAGCTCGTCGCTGCCGGCAAGCTGGTGATCGTCAACGACAATGGCGTCTTCGAACTCGTGCCGCCGGCGATCGCCGAGAAGATCCGGCAGCGCAACCCCAGCCTGGTAATCGACCTGCCGGAAGAGACGGCGCCGGACCAAAACGACCCCTATGCACGCTTCCAGGTGCCGGACGACCTGATCTGGTAGACGGGCGTCTGACGCACGCACCGCAAAGCGGCGCGATACAACGATCGCCTAGACGGGACACTCGGCCACGAGTTCGGCCTCGCCGGACTCGTCGATGCTTTCTATGCGCACCTGATAACCCCAGAGGCGGGCGATATGGCGCAGCATTTCCGGCGTACTCTCACCGAGCGGACGTCGACTGTGTGCGAAGTGCCGCAGCGTGAGCGAGCGATCACCATAGACATCGACGTTCCAGACCTGGATGTTCGGCTCGCGATGCCCCAGGTTGTATTGCTCGGCCAAGATCTGCCGAACCTGCTGGTAGCCGCTCTCGTCATGGATCGCAGCGATCTCCAGCGTTTCCTCGGTATCGTCGTCGAGCACCGTGAACAGCTTCATTTCCCGGATCACCCGCGGCGACAGGTACTGCGCAATGAAGCTCTCATCCTTGAAATTGCGCATCGCGAAGTCGAGGGTCTGGACCCAGTCCGAGCCGGCGATCTCAGGGAACCAGTGCTGGTCCTCCGCGGTAGGGTGCTCGCAGATCCTCCGAATGTCCCGGAACATCGTGAAGCCCAGGGCGTAAGGATTGATACCGCCATAGCCGCGGCCGTAGAAGGGCGGCTGGTACACCACGTTGGTGTGCGACTGCAAGAACTCCATCATGAAGCCGTCGGTCAGCTTTCCCTCTTCGTACAGATGATTGAGCAGCGTGTAGTGCCAGAAGGTGGCCCAGCCCTCGTTCATTACCTGTGTCTGCCGCTGGGGGTAGAAATACTGCGCAATCTTGCGCACGATTCGCACGATCTCGCGTTGCCATGCCTCCAAGCGTGGTGCGTTCTTCTCGATGAAGTACAGCAGGTTTTCCTGCGGCTCGGCGGGGAAGCGGCGCTCGACTGCGGATTCTTCCTGCTCCTCGCGCGGCGGCAGCGTGCGCCATAGGTCGTTCACCTGTGACTGCAGATAATCCGCGCGCTCCCGCTGGCGGGACTTTTCCTTCGCCATCGACAGCTTGGCCGGACGCACGTAGCGGTCGACGCCATGATTCATCAACGCATGGCAGGAGTCGAGGATTTCCTCAACCGCCTCTTCGCCGTAGCGTTCCTCGCATTCGGCGACGTAGTTTCGGGCGAATACGAGGTAGTCGAGGATGCCCTCGGCATCCGTCCAGGTGCGGAAAAGGTAGTTGCCCTTGAAGAACGAGTTGTGCCCATAACTGGCATGGGCGATAACCAGCGCCTGCATGGTCATCGTGTTCTCTTCCATCAGATACGCGATGCAGGGACTGGAGTTGATCACGATCTCGTAGGCCAGCCCCATCTGGCCGCGCCTGTAACCTTTCTGGGTGGCCACGAACTGCTTGCCGAACGACCAGTGGTTATAGCCGACCGGCATCCCGACCGAGGAATACGCGTCGATCATCTGCTCAGACGTGATCACCTCGATCTGGTTCGGGTAGGTGTCCAGGCCGTAATGGGCCGCGACCCGACCGATCTCGCTGTCGAAGCGGTGCAGCAGCTCGAAGTTCCACTCCGAGCCCTCGGCGAGATGTTGGCTCGGCTCCGCGCCTTGGTCTTCGGTCATTCCGTTTCCTTCTTCCTGAACAGCTTGCGGAACACCGGGTAGATGTCCTCGATGTTGAGGATGCGCTGCATCGCAAAGTGCCGGTTCATCGACTTCACGTACTCGTACTCATGCCACAGGCGCTGCGGGTTTTCGGCCTTGATCTCGACGTAGGCGTAGTACTGCACCAGAGGCAGGATGGACTTGACCAACAGGTCGCGGCAACGGGGTGAGTCATCCTCCCAGTTGTCGCCATCGGAGGCCTGCGCCGCATAGATGTTCCACAGCGCGGAGGGATAGCGCTCGTTGACGATCTCGTGCATCAGCGCCAGCGCGCTCGATACCACGGTGCCACCAGTCTCGCGCGAGGTGAAGAAATCCTCTTCATCGACCTCCTTCGCCACGGTGTGATGCCTTATGAACACCAGGTCGATACGCTCGTAACTGCGCGTCAGAAACAAATAGAGCAGCATGAAGAATCGCTTCGCGATGTTCTTGCGCTCCTCGTCCATCGAACCCGACACGTCCATCAGGCAGAACATCACTGCCTGGCTGGTTGGCTGCGGCTGATCGACGCGGTTCGCGTAACGCAGGTCCCAGGTGTCGAGGAAGGGCACAGCGGCCACGCGTGCCTTTAGTTTTACGATCTCCTCACGCAGGGCCTCGGCCTCAGCCTCGTCTCCGCGCCCATCGGCCTCCAGTACCTCGAGCCTTTCCTCTGCTTTGCGCAGCGAGTCGCGGGGCCCCGCAGACATCGCGAGACGCCGGCCAATGGCCTGCTTCATAGAGCGCACCACGTGCAGGTTGGCCGGGTTACCCTGACTCGCGAAGCCGGCGCGCACACGCTTGACCTCGGGCGTGGTCGCCAACTGCTTCTTCACGAGCTCCGGCAGGGCCAGATCCTCGAAAAAATAGTTCATGAACTCTTCCTTGCTGAGTTCAAACACGAACTCATCCATGCCCTCGCCGTCCGGTGAGGCGCTGCCCTGGCCCTGGCCGCCACCCTGCGGCGGTCGCTCGACGCGATCGCCGCTCACGAATTCCTTGTTACCCGGATGTACGATGTTTCGCCGGCCGCCAGGCCCATGGTGAAACACCGGCTCGTTCAGGTCTTTCGACGGGATCGAGATTTTCTCGCCACGTTCGAGATCTGCAATACCCCGGCCGGACACCGCGTCGGTCACCGCCCGCCGGATCTGTCCCTTGAATCGACGCAGGAAGCGCTGCCGGTTGACAGCGCTGCGGTTCTTGCCCGAGAGGCGACGGTCGACGAACTGGCTCATCGCACATTCCGCCCGCACTGGTCGTCAGTGAAGGCAAGGATGGTCGAAGCTGTGGCAACGGCTGCCATCGGCGGGCTCAGGACGCCTTCCTCGCCCGCAGGTACCATTCGGCCAGCAGACGCACCTGCTTTTCCGTGTAACCTTTCGAGACCATACGATCGACGAACTCCTGATGTTTCTTCTGCTCCTCGCTCGAGGCCTTGGCGTTGAACGATATCACCGGAAGAAGGTCCTCGGTGCTGGAGAACATGCGCTTCTCGATCACGGTCCTGAGCTTCTCGTAGCTGGTCCAGGCCGGATTTTTCCCGTTGTTTTGAGCGCGGGCGCGCAGCACGAAGTTCACCACCTCGTGCCGGAAGTCTTTGGGGTTGGCGATACCGGCCGGCTTCTCGATCTTCTCCAGTTCCGCGTTGAGCTGCGCGCGGTCGAGGATCTCGCCGGTGTCCGGATCTCTGAACTCCTGATCCTGAATCCACATGTCCGCGTAAGTCACATAACGATCGAAAATGTTCTGACCGTATTCCGAGTAAGACTCCAGGTAGGCCGTCTGCAGTTCCTTTTCGATGAACTCGGCGTAGCGCGGTGCCAGGTATTCCTTCAGGAAGGCCACGTAGCGCTGCTCCACCTCGGGCGGAAACTGCTCCTGCTCGATCTGCTGTTCAAGCACGTACAGCAGGTGTACCGGGTTGGCCGCAACCTCGGCGTGATCGAAGTTGAATACGCGAGACAGGATCTTGAACGCAAAGCGCGTCGAGATCCCCGTCATCCCCTCGTCCACGCCGGCATAATCCCGGTACTCCTGGTATGACTTGGCCTTGGGGTCGGTGTCCTTGAGATTCTCCCCGTCGTAGATACGCATCTTGGAAAAAATGCTCGAGTTTTCAGGGTCCTTGATGCGCGTCAGCACCGAGAACCTTGCCAGCATCTCGAGCGTGCCGGGTGCGCAGGGTGACTCCGAAAGCGAGCTGTTGCGAAGCAACTTTTCGTAAATCTTGACCTCGTCGGACACGCGCAGGCAATAAGGCACCTTGACGATGTTGATCCGGTCCAGGAAGGCCTCGTTGTTCTTGTTGTTGCGGAAGGTCTGCCATTCACTCTCGTTGCTGTGCGCCAACACGACGCCATCGAACGGGATCGCGCCGAAGCCCTCGGTGCCCTTGTAGTTGCCTTCCTGGGTGGCGGTCAGCAGCGGGTGCAGCACCTTGATCGGCGCCTTGAACATCTCGACGAATTCCATCAGGCCCTGGTTGGCGAGACAAAGGCCACCGGAATAACTGTAGGCATCCGGGTCGTCCTGCGAATATTTCTCGAGCTTGCGGATATCCACCTTACCCACCAGCGAGGAGATATCCTGGTTGTTCTCATCTCCGGGCTCGGTTTTTGACACAGCGACCTGGCCGAGCACCGAGGGCCAGCGCTTGATCACTCGAAACTGGGTGATATCACCGTTGTATTCGTGCAGCCGCTTCACCGCCCAGGGAGACAAGGCCTTGCTCAGGTAGCGCCGGGGGATACCGTACTCCTGTTCAAGGATGTCGCCGTCCTCGTCTGCGGAAAAAAGCGCCAGCGGTGAGTCGTTGACCGGCGAGTCCTTGATTGCGAAGAACGGGGCATGCTCCATCAGATGCTTGAGCTTCTCGGCCAGCGACGACTTGCCACCGCCCACGGGCCCGAGCAGGTAGAGGATCTGCTTCTGTTCCTCGAGCCCCTGCGCGGCATGACGGAAATAGGAGACGATCTGTTCGATCGTATCCTCCATGCCGAAGAAATCCTTGAACGCTGGGTAGATCTTGATGACCTTGTTGGAAAAAATCCTGGACAGTCGGGGATCGCTCCGAGTGTCCACCATCTCCGGCGAGCCAATGGCGGCAAGCATGCGCTCGGAGGCAGTCGCATAGGCCATGCGGTCTTGCTTACAGATGTCCAGGTATTCTTCCAGCGAGTACTCGTCTTCGACCCGGCGATAGCGGTCGATGTAATTGTTGAATAGGCTCATATTGCATCTCCCGTTGAGCAATGCGGCGAACTCACCCAGGTGGAACACCTGCAATGTATGCGCCAACTAACCGAAAGCAGGCCGTTCAGACACTAAGACCGCAAAGCGCCGATTTGGTGCCATTCGATGTGCAGCCTGGCCGGCAGCTTCGCGGCATGGCCGAAAGATGTCGGATGCCGTGCAAATCTTCTCGACTCACCGCCCCTAGTGTTAGCGTTCACGCCACAAAACGGTGCAAACGCCAGACGCCGTTGGGCGGCCGCTTTCGGTATCCGACCCTGCGTTGACGCCGGCACGCAGACGGCATTGGCCGGTCGAACATCCCTCACTGCCCATAGCTTAGACAGACAAACGCTGAACCGTCGGTTGGCTGGAGACGGCGCACAGGGCCCTCGGGTAAACCCTGTGGATAGCGAAAAAATCGGCGCGAGCACCGACATTTTACCGTCGTGTCCGCCATTCCTTCGACGGCAACCACGGTTGCCGCCCGAGACAAGCCGGAATGCTAACGATATCGATCAGCGGCAGCGCCGGCGCGCGCAGACCACGCAGGCAGACCGAGCCAACCGGGACGCGCGGCTTGAGCCCGCACTGAGCCCCTGGGCCGCCCTCGCATTCACGCAAAGGTTTCCCGATAGGTGTCCCGGAGCAGGTTTTTCTGCACCTTGCCCATTGTATTGCGCGGCAGCTCATCGACCATGAACACGCGCTTGGGCTGCTTGAATCGCGCCAGTCGGTCGCGCAAGGCATCGATTACGGACTGCTCCGTCAGCACATAGCCACCGACCGGCACGACGACCGCGATCACGCCCTCCCCGAAGTCCGGGTGCGGAACGCCGATCACCGCGGACTCCTTGACGCCAGGTAGCTCGTCGATCTGCGACTCGACCTCTTTCGGATACACGTTGAATCCGCCGGAGATGATCAGGTCCTTGGCCCTCCCGACGATCGAAACACGCCCGTCGCCGGACATCACCGCGATGTCACCGGTGATGAACCAGCCGTCCGGACGAAACTCTTCGGCCGTCTTCTCGGGCATCCGCCAGTAGCCCCGAAACACGTTGGGACCGGTGATCTCTAGAACCCCGGCGTCACCGCGCGGCAGCTCGACGCCGTGCTCGTCGGCGACGCGGGCGGCGACGCCAGGCAGCGCAAACCCAACCGTGCCCGGGACCCGGTCGCCGTCGTACGGGTTGGAGGTAATCATGCCCGCCTCCGTCATACCATAGCGCTCGAGGATGCGATGCCCGGTGCGCACTTCGAACGCACGGTGAGTCTCGGCCAGCAGCGGCGCCGACCCGGAGATGAAAAGGCGCATACCGGCACAGGTAGCGGAGGTGAAATCCTCGCGCTCGAGCAGCCGGCTGTAAAACGTCGGCACGCCCATCATCACTGTCGCCTCGGGCAGTTTGTCGATGACAGTCCCTGCATCGAAGCGCGACATGAAGATAACCCTGGAGCCACCCAGCAGGGCACAGTGCAACGCGACGAACAGACCATGCACGTGAAAGATGGGCAGCGCATGCAGCAAGACGTCCGTGTCCCGCCAGCGCCAGTAGCCGTGGAGTATCTGCGCATTCGAGGCGAGATTCGCATGACTGAGCATCGCCCCTTTTGAACGTCCGGTGGTACCTGATGTGTACAGGATCGCCGCCAGGTCGCTGCCGGTCACATTGACTACCTCGGGGTCATCGGGGGCCTGTTCGAGCGCCGCGGGCAGTTCGCCGTCGCCTGCGCTGCCCAGGCTCAATACCTCGGGTACAGCGGCGTCGCGCGCGACCCGGGCGAGCGACCCCTTCCGTGCCGGTGTGCAGACAAACAGGCGGGGTTCCGCATCGCGCAGAAAATAGCCGACCTCGTTCGGTGTGTACGCGGTGTTCAGCGGGACGTATACAGCGCCTGCACGCAGGCAGCCCAGATAGAGCAGCACGGCTTCGATGGACTTTTCCACCTGAACTACGACCCGATCGCCCCGCTTTACACCGAGCTGGTGCAGCAGGCCCTGCATGCGGGCACTGCGTTCCGGCAGCTCGGCGTAGCGCAGATAGCGGCCGTCGTCTGCGTCCAGGAACAGCGCCGCTGTGTCCTTCGGAAACCGCTCGCGGAACAGCGCGTAGAGATTTGCGTTACTCATGGTCGGCGAGTCCTTCAAAAGAGTCTATAGGCCATACGGCCGGCCAGAACGAACAGGAACACTGCGAACAGGCGTCGCAGCAGCAGGTCCGGCAGCTTGTGCGCCAGCGTGGCACCCAGCGGCGCAAACAGCAGGCTCGCCGCCACCACGCCACCGAAAACCGGCAGGTTGACATAACCGAGACTGCCCGACGGGAGGCCGGCCTCGTCCAGGCCGCCGATGACGTAGCCGATGGTCGCGCTGACGGCGAGCGGCAGTCCGACCGCTGCAGCGGTGGCGATGGCCCGTTTGACCGGGACACCGCAGTAGCTCAGGAAGGGCACATGCATTGCGCCACCACCGATGCCCATCAGCGCCGACACGACACCCACCACGACCGAGGTACCGGCAAGCGCGGCAGGGCCGGGCAGATCGCGGTGTGCCGACACCCGGCTGGTCGCCATCTGCAGCGAAATAGCGAACAAAAACACGATGAATGCGATATACAACGCCTCACCGGGAATGATGTCCGCAAGTGCGGCGCCGATCAGCGAGCCGATGAACACCGCGGGGCCCATGAGCCGGAACAGCCCCCAATCGACGGCCCGCTTTCTATGGTGCGTGTAGATGCTCGCGACGGCGGTTACGACAATCGTCGCCAACGAGGTCCCAATCGCGGTCTTGATGGCGATGCCCTGCGGCACACCATGGCCCTCGAACAGCAGTGTCACGATCGGCACGATAATCACACCACCACCGATACCGAGCAGACCTGCCAGGGTACCAGCAACAGCCCCGGACAGTAGCAGGACCGGGAGATCCATCAGCGCCTACCCGCGAGCTGCCGGTCATGCTCGCGCTGCAACGGGCGCGACATCGCGATCCGCCCGTCGCGTGCGAAGGCCTCGTGATTCGCGACCAGCTGTTCGGGATCGTAGCGGTAATTGACCATTACCCCGTGCGACTGCGCGACGCCTCTCACCGACGGGTCGGCACGGACGTTGATACGCTCCAGCAGCGCCCCGTTGGCAAGGTGGAACGCGGCGACCGGGTCGAACAGTGCGTCGCCCTGCTTCAGCTCGGACAGGTAGAGCAAGGCCATGCGGGCGAGCACCCCAACGGGCACGCTGTCGCGCTGCTCCGCGCGGCCACCCAGCAGCGTGCTGAGCGCGGCACTGGGACTGGCCTGACCGCTGAGTTCCTGCAACGCCGGCTGGTGGTCTGCGAGGACCTGGTCGACCCGCGCTGCGGGCCAGTCCGGGAACTCGCCGGCCAATAGGCGTCGCAGGCCCTCTGCGAAACGTGGCATCGGCGACAGCGTGACGAAATGCTTCAGCCCGGGCAGTTCGGCACCAAGATCACTCAGCACCTGCTTGAGCAGGAAACTGCCGAAACTGATGCCGCGCAACCCCTTCAGCGAGTTGTTTATCGAGAAAAACACCGCGGTGTCCGCTGTGTAGGGATCGCCCCAAGGGGCCTCGGGATCGATCAGTGGAGCGATCTCCGTGGCCATTTCATGACGCAATGCGACCTCGACGAAGATCAGCGGCTCCTCGGGCAGGGCCGGGTGGAAGAACCCGAAGCAGCGCCTGTCGTCACCGAGGCGGCGGCGCAGGTCGTCCCATCCGCGCACCGGGTGCACAGACTCGTAGCGCATCAGCTTCTCGAGCACCGCCGCGGGACTGTGCCAGTCGATGCGCTGCAGGCGCAGGAATCCACGATTGAACCACGAGGCCAGCAGATGTCGGAAATCGGCATCGACTGCGCAGAGCAGCTTATGCTCGCCCAGGCGATCGAGCAGTTCGGCACGCATCGCGACCAGGCTCGCGGTACCCTGCGGGGCCATGTTCAGCCGACGGAACAACTCCTGACGCGGTGGTTCGGCGGCGTCCAGCAGCCGCATCAGGGTTTCCGGCTGGTGATTGTCGAACGCGTCCGCCGCCTGCCGGATCTGATTCGGGTCCGGGCCGAACTGCTCGGCGAGAGTGCAAAAGAATACCGTCTTCAGATCTGGGTCCAGGCCTTCGAAACGCAGCAGGATCTCGCGCGCCAGCGCGATGTTCGACGCCTCGCCACGCCCAGCGATCAGGCGCCGACACAGCTCGGGCAGGGCGTCCTGCGCCGCGTCATCACGCAGGCCGATCAACTCCCGACCTCGGTCTGCGACCGTGTTCATGATGCGTTCGAGCCAGGTCACCCCCGACATGCTACACCCCAGTTTTCTTAGTCAGGTCACACTCCCATGGCTCAACGCGCCGGACCCATCAGCTGGTCGGGCAACCATGTCGCCAGTCCCGGGAAAAACGCAAGGATCACGATCGCCAGCACCATGCAAAAGACGAACGGCATCGATCCGCGCAAGATCGTCTTCAGCGGAATATCGGGCGCGATCCCGTTGATCACGTACAGGTTCAGGCCAACCGGCGGCGTAATCAGACCGATCTCCATGTTGATGGTCAAGACGACCGCAAACCAGTAGGGATCGAATCCCGCCGAAACGATGATCGGGAACAGGATCGGGGCTGCCATCAGGATGACCGCAACCGGCGGCAAAAAGAAGCCGGCAATCAGCAGGAACACGTTGATTGCGCCCATCAGCACCCAGCGATTCACGTCGAGTGCGGCTATCCACTCGGCAATCGCCTGGGTGATGAACAGATTGGAGAGCATGAAGGCAAAGCCACCGGCGGCTCCGATGATGAAAAGGATCATCACGCTCTCGCGCGTCGAGTCCCGCAGGACCACCCACAGTGCTTTGAACCGGAACAGCCGGTAGATGAGCACCGCCGCCAGCACACACAGAAGGGCGCCGACGGCCGCTGTTTCGGAGGGGGTGGCGACGCCGCCGTAGAGTGCATAGAGCACACCGGCGATGATCAACAGGAAGGGCACGACACGCGGCAGCACCTCGAACTTTTCGACCCAGCTGTAGTGTGTCGCGCCCAAGGCGCTATGCCCACCCCCCTGGCGCCAGGTGCTGTAGACGGACCAGGCCATGAACAGAACAACCAGCAGCAGGCCGGGCACCAAACCGGCTAGAAACAGGCGCCCGATCGAGGTCTCGGTCGCTATGCCATAGACGATCATCGTGACGGACGGGGGTATCAGAATCCCGAGGGTACCGCCAGCGGCGATCGATCCGGCGGCCACACCGTCCGGATAACCGCGTTTGCGCATTTCGGGGATGCCCATCTTGCCGATCGCGGCGCAGGTCGCCGGCGAGGAGCCCGACATGGCGGAAAACAGGGCACAGGCACCGAGGTTCGAGACCACGAGTCCGCCAGGGACGCGGGTCATCCAGCGCTCGAGGGCTTCGTAAAGGTCGGCGCCCGCACGTGTCGAGGAGATCGCGGCACCCATGATGATGAACATCGGGATCGACAACAGCGCGAAGTTATCCAGCTTGCCGAAAAAGATCTCCGGCAGCAGCTCCAGGGTGCCCGCTCCCTCGAATATCAGCAGGAACCCGGCGGAAACGATCAGCAGACCGACCGCCACCGACACCCCGGAAAAGAGTACGAGCACGGTGACCAGTGCGACCAGTGCGCCGAGCGCCAACGGCTCCATCAGTAGTCTTCCTCGAACGCGCCTTGGCCCAGCACCTCGACGTCGCAACGCCAGGAGGCAAGCAGGTCCGCGATCATCTGCAGCACAAACAGCCCCAAACCCAGGGGCAGGGCCAGATAGGGTATCCAAAGGCTCACGCCCCACACGCTCTCGGAGCGCCAGTTACGCTCCCAGGCCGTATGAAACAGGTCGTAACCGTAGAACGCCATGATCGAGACGACGAGGATACTGAGCAGCAGCACGACCAACGCGAGTGCGCGGCGCAGGCGCGGCGGCAGCAACATCGGCACCAGATCGACGTTGACGTGACCCCGCAATAGCTGCACGAAGGGCAGTCCGATCAGCGTCGCCGCGATCATTAGGTAGGTAACGGCCTCGGTCTGCCAGATGGTCGATTCATTGAGTACGAAGCGCGTCCAGATCATCTGACAGGTGATCAGCACCGAGACCAGGATCATCAGGGAGGCGACCACGCCGCAGATCTGCGATACCGCCCCGACGCCGCGAACGAACGCATTTTGGCAATGCTGACCAATGGATGCATTGCGTTGAGCCATCGTAGAAGCCTCCCCGAATCGACGCGGATTGGGAACCGACCGTCTATGCGACGGTCGGCCGATACCGACTATTCGACCGCCAGGGCCATATCCAACAGTTCCTGCCCACCGTCTGTCTCGTCGACGAAGGCCTTGTAAGACGACGCCTTCGCGACTTCACGCCATGCGTCGAAATCCGCCTGGCTCATCTGCACGATCTGCACGCCCGATTCCTCGAACTTGGCGGCGGAGGCGGCGTCTGCCTTCTTCGCCTCGTCCAGGTAGAAGGCCTGGGCCTTTTTCGCCCCGGCGAGCAACGCGGCCTGCTGCTTCTCATCGAGCGACTCGAACGTGGTCTTGTTCATCAGCATCGGCTGGTACATGAACCACAACGCGACGTCACCGGCCGGGGTGTAACAGTTCAGCTGCTCGTACAGACGATACGAGACGAAGCTTGAAGAGGAAGTATTGGCGGCGTCCAGGACGCCGGTCTGCATCGCGCTGTAGATCTCGGAAGAGGGCATCGAGGTGACCGATGCGCCCGCCGCTGCGACCATTTGTTCGAACGACTTGCCGGCCGCGCGGATCTTCAGCCCCTTGACGTCTTCCGGCTTGGTGATGCACTTGTTCTTGCCTGCAAATCCGCCGGCAAGGTAACCATGCACGAGGACCATGACGTCGTCTGTCGCCATGATCTTTTCGAGTTCCTGCATGAA
>CBDTXT010000039.1:0-12473 GCA_965364465.1 uncultured Chromatiaceae bacterium | reverse complement strand
GGGTTCCGGTGGTGATTTGCTTCCTCAGCGGGTACAGCGGGATCCCCCGCGGTCTGGCATCTGGGCAACAGTCCCTCTACCCACACTACTGCCATGACGGGCCCGTTGCTACAGTTGGCGGCGAAAGCTTCCCCAGCGCTTGTGTCACGCCGGCCGGAGTGAGTGAACATCACGATGGACCGCAGCGCCGTCGACGGGATGGTCTGCCGGTTGTCCAGCGTGTCACGGCCAGGTGTACCGGCGCGCTTTCCTGCGTTCGATGCGCTCGGGCGGCTGGCCGGCTGTTCGTAGATGACCAGGCAATAGACGGAACGGGCGACCTCGTCGATTACCGACTTGAGATAATCTGCCTTGCTCGGGTGTTGACGGCGGCGGTCCGCCATCTTCGGGACGTGCGGCTTCATCTTTCCCCAGACCCCGTCCGATACCGTGATCCCGTTGCCGTCCAAATCCAGCGAGAAGGGTGTGACGATACGTGCCTTGGTGCCGAAGCCGATCGTCGCGTGATATTCAGCAGCCGCTCATGCTTCGAGAACGGGAATCTGATGTATCTCACTGTTCCGACGAGTCAAATTCGACCGCCTTTCGATCAGCGCCAGGTCCGGGAGACGGCCCGGCAGCGGATCAGGTGACGCATCAGCAGTCGTTTCGCACCCGTCTTGTGCATCGCACAAGCACGAACGAACGGCACCCGCGCACTCATCGCGCCGGCGCGTCGCAACGCGACTGCTTGATCGAAGTCAGCAAACCGGGGGGCGTGCATTGACAGTCTTCAATGCAGCCCACTTTACTTAAGTAGCAGGGGAATGTAATCAGCGACGAGTAGGAATGGAGGGGGAGCAGATGGATAGGCACAGTGGGGCCGCGCGGAATGTTGCGGCCCTCTATCTGATGTTGTTTCTCGCCGGCCAGGCACATGCCGTAGGCCCCGAGGTCACCGGGGAGCGATTCCCCGACTACGACCCGGCCCATACCGTGATCAAATGTCCCTACCTGCCGGCAGGACTGGAAGTGCCGCTGTGTGGCGGGAAACGGGCGACCTGTGTCGGTACGCCGGGGGCGGATCTGATCCTGGGCAGCGATGAAGACGACGTGATCGTCGCCGGCGACGGTAATGACGTGGTGCACGGCGACGCAGAGGACGACATCATCTGCGGCGGCCCGGGCAATGATTCCCTGATGGGTGCCCGGGGGCTGGACCGGCTGTTCGGTGGTCCCGGCAATGACTGGTTGTTCGGGGCGCCCGGAGACGACGAACTCGACGGCGGAGAGGGCGACTACGACGTGCTCTGGGGAGGGCCGGGCTTCGACGAGCTCACCGGCGGGCCGGGCAGCCACGACGTCTGTCTGCTGCAACGCGAGATGGGCGATTACGACCCGGCAGGCTGCAACACGGTCTATCCGCCGCCCGGCTACGTGCATGACGAGGAACCCGATCCCGGCGTGCTGCGCAAGCGGGAACCCCTGAAGCTCAATTAGCCGGACAGGCTCCGCTGCCGGAGACGACGCGATGACCCTGGTCAGGGCAGAAGGACTGCGCAAGGACTATCGGATCGGCGATGTCTCCGTGTCCGCCATCCGTGGCGTGGATTTCTCGATCGCCAGCGGTTCCTTTGTCTGCTTCGTCGGCCCGTCGGGCAGCGGCAAGACCACGCTGCTGAACATGATCGGCGTCCTGGACCGGCCGAGCGGCGGCCTGCTCGAGGTGCTGGATACACCGGTCGGCCAGCTGGACCGTCGACGGGCCGCGACGTTTCGCGGAGAACACATCGGCTTCGTGTTTCAGGACTTCAACCTGATACCTGTGCTGACCGCCTACGAGAACGTCGAGTATCCGCTGATCATGGTTCAGCGATGGTCCGTCGCCGCGCGGCGCGAGCGGGTACGCAGCCTGCTGTCGGCCGCCGGGATCGAGGAGCAGGCCGACAAGCGGCCGGACCAGCTGTCCGGCGGGCAGAAGCAGCGAGTCGCAGTCGCCCGGGCCCTGGTCACGAACCCCAAGCTGGTGCTTGCCGACGAACCGACCGCCAATCTGGACCATGCCACCGCGTACCGGATCATCGACCTGATGCGCCGTCTACGCGACGAGTTCGGGACCAGCTTCGTATTCTCTACCCATGACCCCAAGATCATGGGCGAGGCGGAGGTGACCTTCGAACTGGAAGACGGTCGCCTGCACCATCGGGGCGTGGGAGCCGCGGCATGATCGATATCCTGAAGATTGCCGCCCGGAACCTGCTGCGCTATAAACGCCGCACGCTCCTGACCGCGCTGCTGATCACGGTCGGGATGGTGGCGGTGCTGCTGTTCATCGCGGTGGCCGGTTCGTTCAAGTCGATGATGGTGGCCCAGTTCACCGATTCGATGGTGGGTCACCTGCAGGTCCACCGGCGCGGCTACGTGGGTGCGATGGAGAGCCTGCCGGTCGATCGAAACATGCGACCGCGCATGCTGGTCAAGCTCTACGAAACCCTGGATGACGCCCAGGGTATCGAGGCCTGGTCGCCGCGGGTCAAGCTGATGGCGATGTTTTCGAACTTCGCCAATACCACCAGCATTCGGCTCAACGGAATCGACCCGGCACGGGAACTGGCGACCGTACCACTGGTCGCAAACCGGGTGCTCGAGGGCGGCGCCGTCGTGCCGTTGGTCGAGCCGGGCAAGATCCAGGTCCCCGAGCTGATCGCCAAGGGCATGAAGGTCGCTGTCGGCGACACCATCGTGCTGGTGGCGACCAACAAAAAGGGCTCGGTCAATGGTATGACCTTCCAGGTGCAGGGCATCCTGGAGAGTATCTCGGGCCCGGGCGGCCGGGATGGCTACATCCATATAGACGATGCGCGAAGACTGCTGCGGATCGACGACGAAGCAGTCGAGGCCGAAGTGCTGGCACGCCATGGCTATCTGACCGAGGGGTCGGATCCCGCGGTGCCGGACCCGCTCAAGCGGCCGGACAGTCTCAAGGCCCCGGACCCGCTGAAAGCCGCTGATCCGCTGAAGGCCGCTGATCCGCTGAAATCCGCTGATCCGCTGACATCCGACGGCCCGGCGGCGCCCGCCGCCCAAACGTCGTTTCCAGACCCCGCCGACGAGGAACTGGATCTCGATGCGATGTTGGCCGGCAGCAGCGCTGGCCCGCCAGAGCCGGCCGGTCATCTGGCCGAGACCCGGGCGCTGTTCGCCGAACGCGGCTGGGGAAACCCTGCCGAGGTCAGCGAGATCGCGATCCGGCTCGAGCACCCCGAGGCACAGGGAGAGGTGCTCGCAGCGCTCGAGTCCGCGGTGGCAGACCTGAAGAACCGGCGCGGCATGAGCATCTTCCAGCTGCATCCCTGGGAACGCTTCGTCCCGTTCTCGAAAATCGCCAACATGATCGACCTGATGACGCTGTTCATCCGGATCATCCTGATCTCGGTGGTACTGATCAGCATCATGAACGTGCTGGTGATGGCGGTGTACGAACGTATCCGCGAGATCGGGACGATGTCGGCCATCGGGACCCAGCCCGGCACCGTGCTGGCGCTGTTCCTCAGCGAGGGTTTCCTGCTCGGTCTGGTCGGTACGCTGGTCGGGATCGTGATCAGCCTGGGCGCGGTCTGGGTGCTGAACGCGGTCACGCTGAGCTTCTCGTTCGGTCGCCAGGAGAACCTGGTCCTGGTCCCGACGATCGCTGGCGGCGACGTGATTACCACCGCGCTGTTGACCATCCTGGTGGCGGTGCTCGCGAGCCTGCAGCCCGCCTGGAAGGCGTCGCGCATGGATCCGATCACCGCATTGCGGCACGTCTGAGCGCGCGGTGGCGAACGAAATCGGGCCGCATGGCCCCGGAATGACCGAGGAGGTTCGAGATGTGTCAAGTTTGCGTTAGTCGCGCGTTGCTCATGCTGCTGTTGATTCCGCTATTGCTGGGCTTCAGCGCGTCGGTCGCGGCAGAAGACAGATTCGCGATCGCGGCCGACGGTGAGCAGCTCAGCGCCGAGATTGCGAAGCTCGCCGGCATTGCGCCCTACTTTCACCTCTACGATGGCAGCGGCCAGCTGATCGAGGTGCTGCCGAATCCGCATCTCGACATGGAATACGGTATCGGACCGGCCGCCGCGGCCACGCTCGCGGAGATGGGCGTGACGGTGCTGGTCGCGCGCAAGACACCGGGGCCGAAAATGGAGGACGTGCTGGTCGCCAGCGGGGTGCGCATCGTGCGACGGATCGGTACCGTGCAGGACGTGGTCGACGAGCTCAGAGAATAAGCCATGGCCCTGCGTATCCTGATGTTGTGCCTGTTGTTCACGGCCGGTCCGTCCTGGGGCCTGGACGGCAACAAGATCCTGGCCCAGGTCGATCGCAACCTGGCGCCGGATTCGTACGAGATGTATCGCAAGCTGATCAACCAGGAACCGGACGGCAGTCGCAAGGAGTTCGTCCTCTACACCGCGAAGAAGGGGCGCGAGAGCATGCTCGCGTTGTTCCTGGCACCGCCGACCGAGCTGGGCCGCACGACGCTGCGCCTCGGGGACAACATGTGGCTGTACATTCCCGAGGTGGGCAAGCCGCTGCGCATCACCAGCCTGCAGTCCGTGGTCGGCGGGATTTTCAACAACTCCGACCTGATGCGCCTGGAATTCAGCACCGAGTACGAGGTACAGGAAGCCGTAGAACAGCAAGACGAATACATACTCGAACTGAAGGCCAGGAGCGACGCGGTGGCCTACGATCGTCTCAAGATGCGGGTCGACCGCGCACGCCTGTTGCCGACGGTGATCGAGGCCTACGCGGCTAGCGGCCTGCTGGTCAAGACGCTGCGCTACAGCAAGATCAAGGACTATGGCGATGGACTGGTGCGACCGTCGGTACTGGAGACCGACAGCCCGCTGTACAAAGGTTACAAGGCAGTCATGCTGTTCGCAAAAATCAAGCCGCGTGAGTTTCCCGACGAGGTCTTCAGTCTCAACTACATGCCCCGGGCCCAAGAACTCCGATAGAGCCTGGACGATCCATGCAGCGTCCCTGGACATTGCTGATCCTGCTGCTGAGTCTCAGCGCTGCGCCTGTCGCACAGGAGGATGAATTCACGTTCGACGCAGAGGCGTTCGAGCCGAAACTGTTCGAGTTCACCGGCTATATCGAGGGCGAACCCGAGTATGGACGCGCGAACCCGGATGGTGCGCTGTACCAGCTGCAGTTCTTCGGCCGCGACCCGCAAAAGCATCTCGAAAGTTTCACCGGGACACTGGAACTGGAAGGGCATCTGCGCAAAGGCATCGCCAGCCTCCACTTCCAGACGCATTCCGAGGTGGTTTGGGATTACCTCGACGACAGCGATGATCACAAACTGTACCAGGGATATCTCACCGTGCAGCCACGCCCGGGGCTCGCGCTCGATCTGGGCAAGAAGGCAAACCGCTGGGGCAAGGGCTATGCCTGGAACCCGGTGGCCTTCGTGGAGCGCGCCAAGGACGCGGGTGACCCGGACCTCTCACGCGAGGGCTTCTGGATCGCCGGTGCCGACTGGGTCAAGCGCTTCGACGGCCCGCTTCAGACCCTGGCGCTGACGCCGCTGGTGCTGCCGGTCCGTGACGACCTCAATGAGGACTTCGGCAAGACCGGCTACGATAATGTCGCGGCCAAGCTCTACCTGCTGTATCGCGACATCGACTTCGACTTCATGTTCCTGAGCAACGGCAGCCGCAGCTCGCGTTACGGCATGGACTTCTCGAAAAACTTGGCGCCCAATTTCGAGATCCACGGCGAACTGGCCTATATCAACGACGTCACGCACCCGACCCTGACTGCCGGGTGCAAGACCGGAAAACCGCGCATCGAGGACGAGGTCAGCTACCTGATCGGGACCCGCTACCGCAGCAGCGACGACATCACGCTGATCCTCGAGTATTACAAGAACGGACTGGGCAACGACAAGGAACAGCAGCAGCAATTCTACCGCTGTGTGCACCAGGCCTGGGAGAACGACGATCAGGACCTGATCGACGGCCTGCCGGTGGGCAAGGACCTGGACAAGGGCCCTTTCAGCCGGCCCAACCCGATGCGTCGTTACGTGAATCTTCGGGTCTGGTGGGAGGAACCGCGCAACCTGCTGTACCTCACGCCGGGGGTGCAGGTCCTGTACAACCTCGAAGACCGCAGCTTCTCGATCTCACCCGACATCAGCTACACGGGCCTCGACAACGTCGAGCTGCGTCTGCGCGCCACCGTGCCGGTCGGCGACTCGCTGACCGAGTGGGGGGAAAAACCTAACAAGTACAAGCTGCAGCTGCGCGCACGCTACTATTTCTGATGCGTGGCCCGTCCGGCGACCGCAATCAGGGGTGCATGGGGAAAATGACTGCGAACGAGGAGGCCAAACATGAAATCGACCCGCCCCGGTTGGGCGGGTCGACAAGGCCAAGCCGGACGCGGGTCGCGGCGTTACTGATTCACCGGCGATTCCGGATCCAGCAGATAAGCCATCACGTCGCTGATCTGTTTTTCGGTCAGCACGCCGTTGGTCCCGAACCGTGGCATGTGCGTGCACGGGAAGTAGGTGTGCGGGCTGTAGATCACCTCATAGGTGTAGTTCTGAATCGCCTCGTTGTTGCCACGTAGCTTACCGAAGTTCTTCAGACTGGGACCCAGCGTCCCGTAGGTGCTCTCGTTGGGGTCCATCTGATGGCAGGCATAGCAGTTGCCGCCCGGTTCACGCTTGCCGTGGTCGTCGTTGCGATGACCGACACGGAATCCGAAGCCGGAGCGCGCAACCGCCTCGCCGGCCTTCCAGTCGCCCAGCTTGATCCCGCCCGCGGGCTTGACGATCGATGCCCTGGCGAGTTCGGTGACCTTGGCCAGGCTGTCCGCATCCAGCGCGGCGCGACCGCCGCCGGAACACAGTTTCTGCAGTTCGTCCTGCGTCTGGCGATCGCGCACGGTACCACCCTCCTGGGTCGGCGCGTCGAGCTTGAAGCCGCCGGCGTCGAAGATCAGGTACTCGGCCAGGGCGTCTGGTGTCATCGAGGTGTAGCCGGCCTCGTCGTCCGCGACCGTGGCACACCCGGCGACCAGGATGACGCCGAAGGTACCGCCCAGGATCATTTTCTTCTGTTTACTGTAAGCCATCTTTTTTTCTCCTATGCGAGGTCGCGATCAGCGTTTCATGTCGGGCAGGATCGCGGGCTGGCCGCGCGCCGCATCGGTCCAGTAGGAGATCACCGCGATCGATGCATCCGAACCGGCAACACTCTGACCCTGGCGCATTTGCCAGTAGCAGCCACGCACGCGGTGCTGGCTGCTGCGCACATTTTGATGGCCTACACGGTAGGCCGGCCAAGAGATGGCCTTGGTCCACTCTTCCGGCGCATTGACGTTCGGCAGCACCGAAGCACGAATGCGTTTGCCGCTCTCGCCATGACAGGTCGCGCAGCTGAAATCCATGATGCCGGCGCGGCGATTGAACATCACCTTGCCTGCGTCACGCATGGCGATCTCCAGCGGGTGCTCCATCGGCGGGTTCCATGCATAACCGCTCGACTGGCTCGCGATGTAGGTCTGCAGGCGCATCATGTCCGAGTTCGAGCCATGCCGCTTTTTCACGGCCGGGTCGTCCGGGGCGAAACCCTGTAGCGTCGTCATGCAGTGCACCAGCCGGGTCTCCAGGTCCATGACCTTGCCGGTGTCCTTGAAGTAGCGCGGCATCTCCACATAGGCGCCTTCCAGTACGCCGGGACCCTTGCCGAAATCGCAGCCTTCCAACGAAACATTGTTGGGACCACGTTTCTCTTTGAACAGCTCCTCACCCTCTTCCGCGGTCCACTGGGCCGGGTTGTCGGGCATCATCATCAGGTTCTGCTCGCTCTGCGACAGGTAAGGTGAGCCGGAGGCCTCGATCAGCTCCGTGAGTACATCTTCGGGCGCCTTGTAGTCATCTGCCGCCGCAGTGGTGGCGACGGCCAGTGCGATGGGCACCAGAAACGCACGTTTGTTTCGCATGGTGGCGATCCTCCTAGTGGGTTGGATTGAGCGGTCTTAGGATTGCTTTTGTATTGAAGTTCTTCTTGTACGCCGTATCGGTGATCCCGGCGCATCGGCTAATCATAGCCGGATTGCAGGATTCTTGGCACCTGCAATTGTCGATTTTTTGTACCCGCTCTGGCGCCCCGGAACCGCTGCGCGGCCTCCGCAGCGGCGCAAAAACCTTACATTTGATCAGATAAGCTGGGCCGTCGACGCCAGATTGAGCCAGGTGCGCCGGGGCCGAGGACACGGGCTCAATCCACCCAGTGCAGCACATCGCGGATGACGGACCAGCGGTGTGCCGTCGCCGCTTCCTGGCTGCCGAGGATCCAACGATCGTAGAGAATGTCGTTCGCACGGCTCTTTTTATGCAGATCGATCCACAGATTCAGGTAGTCCGCCCAGGCCCCGGCCTTGTAGGGCAGCGGAAAGGCCAGCGGCAATTCACCGGCCCCTTTCGGCACCACGACCGAGTACTCCGGGTAGAGCAGACTCCAGGCCGCGGCCTCCTGCGCCGGCATGGCCATCACATCGAAGGTCTTGCCCCGGTCCTTGATGAAATGCAGCGGAGAAGCCACCTCCCGAAACTCCGCAAAAGGCAATGCCACCGCGCCACGCCTGCGAAAATAATGCGTTTCCATCAACGCGACCGACAGCCCGCGCATCTTCGCAACCGCGTCCAGGTCGTAAAAGCGGTTACGCGTGTGATCCGATACCAGGAAGGCGCTCACCAGGTCCAGATAGGGTTCCGAGAAGGTCAACTCGACGGCCAGGTCCGGTGACGCCAACAGGCCGGTACCGATATCGCAATCACCGAGGTTCAGGTGTACCGGCATCGCCGGCCGATAGTCCACCGGGAGGAACGCCAGGCTGACACCAAGGCTGACCGCGAGCTCGTGCATCACCGCGATGTCGAAGCCGACCAGCTCGTCTTTCGCGTTGAAATAGGAGAACGGCAGCCGATCCGGATCGTAGCAGACGCGCAAGACCCCACGGGCCTTGATCAGCTGCAGGCGGTCGGCGTCGTCGGGTAAGGCGGGGGTATCCACCGGCATGAATCGAAAGACCTTGTCGGGTACGGAACGGTCCATCAGCTGCATCCCGGCGATGACCTGGTCCTTGTCGTACACATTGTCCATCGTCAGCGTGAACAGGGTGCGCAGTCCGATGATCGTCAGGCCCAGCGCAGCCAGGCTGATCAGCGCATAACGGATCACGCCAGGCGCCCGCACCCGGATCAGGCCTTGCATCGAGAAGGCGCCCAGCAGCGTCAACGTGATCAGAAACATTGCCGCGAGCAGCGTCGCAAACCGGCTGTTGATCACGCCAGTGGCCAGGAACAGCTCGAACAGGTCGCTGGGCACCCGGACCGTCTCCATGATGAAAGGGACCGCGATGGTTGCGCTGGCGAACAGGCTGGTCAGGCCGGCCGCCGCCAGCGCGGGGAAGTCTTCGATCTCGACCGGATAGCCGGAGTACCAGCCGGCGAACAGGACGAAGGTCAGTGCAAACAGCTTGCCGGCATGGGGAAAGTTGAAGGAAACGGGCACGATGACCTCGACGCTGGCCTCCGCGCGGTCTTTGTCCGGCACATGCTGCGCGATCAGTTCCTTGCTCCTCGTCACCAGCATGGGCAACACGACGAACAGGCTGCCGGTTGCGAACGCGGTCAACAGCGCGTCGCGTGTGACGCCCATCACCTGTCGATATCTCAGCGGTGTCAGGGTGGTAACCAGGCCTGGCAGGATCCACAGCGCGGTCAAGAGTGAGATGCCGACATAGGACCAGATATAGATCCCGAGCCGCTGGATCTCGGCCAGTTGCATGGTGCCGGCCGCCGCGGCCGTGATCGCAAAGACCCCGACCGGGGTCAGCCGTACGATGAAATCGGCAACGCGCATCAGTGCCTGCATCGCGACCTCCATACCATCGAGCAGGCCGTGTTTGTCTTCGACCCCGATCAGCGCCACCCCGACAGCGATGCTGAACACGACCACGGCCGGCACCAGGTTGTTGGCCAGCGCATGAAACAGGTTGGAGGGCACGTAGAGGCCGAGAAAGTCGATCGGCGGCCGCGGATCCACCAGCGCGCTGCTGAAAAAAGACGAGCTGTCCCAGCGCGGAAAAGTAAGGGGAAAAACGAATACGATCGCAAGGCTGATCGCCCAGAGCAGCAGCAGGACCAGGCCCACCTTGCGCGCCAACAACAGCGCGTCCGCATAGTCCAGGCGACCGAGCCCGGTGACGAGCGACAGCATCACGTACGGCAGCACGGTCATCTGCAGCAGTTTGATCCAGATCTCGCCGATGACCTCGAGGAACGCGACCATCTCGCCGAAGAACAGGCCCGCGACTGCGCCAAGACCGAGGCCCAGGAAAATCATCGTCGACAGGCTGGGCCCTCGCCCGACCGGGCGGGCCCTGTTGCGATCTGTGTCTGTCAATGCAGCTCGTCTCTCGTCGTTGTCGCACGGGATGCGATGCGCAGGCCGTTCGCCCCCAAGGCCTTGGCGGCAGGCATGGAAGGTCACGGTGCGGCCAGCGGGCCTCGCGGGTTGTTATACTTCAACATCTGCTGGAAGCCCAAAGGAAACCCGCGATGAGATCTGTTCTTCCCGCGCTGGCGGCTGTCGCGCTGGTCGCGTCGGCGCTTGCGACCCCAGGCGTGCAGGCGTCTTCCGACAGCACCGCCGGCGCGCCCTCTGAGGCCTATCGGCAATGGATCGTCGAGATGAAAGCGGCACCGCGTGGACCGTTTTCCAGGCTGCGCTGGTTCTGCAACGACGGTCGGGTGATGCCCCCCAAACCCTATGCCTGCGGCGAGGACGGCGGCTACCAGCATGGCGAATGGAGCCCGCAGACCGAGGAACTGCGCGACCGAGGATACAAGATCGCGAACCTGCTGGCCGGCGTCGACCCGGCCGCGCTGATGGCGCAGACCGATTTTCTCGACAGTTACAATCAGATGCTGATCGAAAAGTTTCTGCTTGCCGCAGATGACGGGTGGATACTGCGCCGTGCGATGTTCTATCGCGGCGCGATTCAGGAAGAGGACGAGGCCGAGGGTGCCAGGTCGTTGCTGGAGGCCCTGAGCGCCGAGCCCGAGTGGATCGGGCTGCGCTTCCCGGCGATGCGCATCGGCGTGCGTCTGCTGCCGCATGGAAACGACACGGCCTCGGTGCAAAAGGTCCGCCAGCTGTCGGCTTCGTTGTCCGATCAGGACGCCGGCTTCAAGGGGCTGCGCGGCAAGATCCACGGCACCCCGGACGCCGGTGATGCGCGGCGGGTCCGCGATTACGCGGCCGGGGTATCCGACACGACAATGAAGGCGAAGTACCTCGAACTGGCGAACGAGATCGACCGGGTCTACGAGCCCCGGCCGCTGCCCGAACTGCTCGAGTCCAGCGCCAAGCGCTACTCCGGCGGCCCCTGGCTGCAGAAACTGCTGCGTGACGCGGCCGCCGCGTACACGCGCGACCCGGGCAGCGAAAATCACTACCAGGTGACCGCCGCGCTGCTGGCGGATCTGCGGGAGAACATGTCGCGGATCCGCAGTGCCTCGGCGCGGGTCAGCGTGATGGACCTGAGCCTGGCCGTCGAAGCGGCGAATTTCCGCGCCAGTGCGGCGCTGCGTGAGCGTTTGCCGCAGGCGAATCGTCGGCAGCGCGTCGCATGGCTGCAGGCGGCGGTCGATGCAGCCTACGGCACTGGGGCGATCAACGGGCGGGGACGCGAGGAACTGCGACGCTCGCTGGCGGGGCTGAACGGCGACTCGCTGGCACTCGACGTCTACCTGAAGACGCTCCGGTATTTCGTGCGCGTGCCTGACTGGGGCACGCAGGGATTGCGCTTCCAGTTCTACGAATCGATGCAGAAGCTGTCGGAGATCGAACCCCTTGCACAGCATTTCATCCAGGATCAATTGCGCGGCTCCCCGCTGCTTTTCTATTCCCAGGTGCTCGACAGCCTGCAGCGGGACGCCAACCGGCTGGCCGGCGTTCGCCACAAGCTGTTCGGCACGGAAATCGGCGTCGGCTTTCGTGCATTGAACCCGGGGCTGGCGCGCGGCACCCTGCACGCGCGGCCGGACCTGCAGCGGCTCGGTGCGTTCGCCGAAGACGGTATCTACCTGCTGCCCGAGACGGTTTCCGATCTGCCGCCGGTCGCGGGCATCATGACCGCCGGCGAAGGCAACCCGCTGTCGCATGTGCAGTTGCTGGCGCGCAACCTCGGCATCCCCAACGTCGGTGTCGACGAGAGTCTGCTGTCAACCATTCAGGGACATGATGGTCAGCGCGTGGTCATGGCGGTCAGCCCGGCCGGGCTGGAGGGTCTGGTCGAGCTTCGGCCCGTGGTCTCCGAGTACGAAATTGGAAGACTCCGGCTTCAAAATCTGGCTTCGCCGGCGCCCGTCGCCACGACAGCGATCGGCCAGGGAGCCGCGCAACAGCTGCACAGCGTCTGGGGGTGCC
>CBDTXT010000038.1:0-12703 GCA_965364465.1 uncultured Chromatiaceae bacterium | reverse complement strand
AAGTAAGTGCCATTCTGCCTAAGCCGGGAGTGCTTCCGAGGTCCGTTTTCACGTGCGCGGCGCGGCCGCTGTCGCATCCCGTTCATCGACGGCTTGCGTGTGCTCGCCCAGAGGTTCGCTGAAATGATAGCTGGCTATCGTTAAGCCGTGCCGAAAATAGAAGCGGTGGGCGCCGCTGCGCTGCGTCCCTGAGTCGAGGTCCAGGTACGCACAGCCCGCTGCGACGGCCTGTCGTCTGAGCCATCGGATCATCTGCGCGCCGAGACCCTGCGATCTTGCCTCGCCACGGGTCACCAGATCTTCGACGTAGAGGTGTCTGCCCATGTGCAGATTGGTCACGATCCGGTAGCCGGCGACCGCCAGCACGCGCCCCGATTCCTCGATGAACGCGATGCGGTAGCCGTCGGTTTGCATCTGCCGCACCAGCGTCAGGAAGTCCCGGCGTTCAAGATGCGGCCGCAGTTCCGCGATGGTGTCGAAACAGCGAACGATGTCTCGATCGGTCTCGGCGATCTTTGGCATGGTGACTCCCCCTGTCGCGCAGATGCAATGCAGCGTAAGGCAGGAGGCGTCTGCCGAAAAGGCGGCAACGGACCTGACCTGCCGGCCCCGCGGGGCTTCGTCGGGGGCAGCGTGACGCCCGATCGATCGACAGCCCTTTGTCTGCGACGCCAATGGTCTTGCGGCGGTCCCGCGAACTGCCAGGGGATTCGGAAGGGCAGGGTGCTTTATCATACCGGCAGAACCTGCCCCGATCCGGACTATGAAGGCCCTAGAGATACAGCAACTGCGCAAGACCTACCGCAACGGCCACGAGGCGCTGCGTGGCATCGATCTGGAGGTGGAGGAGGGTGACTTCTTTGCGCTGCTGGGTCCGAACGGGGCGGGCAAATCGACCGCGATCGGCATCATCAGCTCCCTGGTGAACAAGACCTCGGGCCAGGTGCGGGTGTTCGGCGACGATCTGGACCGAAACCCCGAGGCGGTCAAGTCGCACATCGGGCTGGTCCCCCAGGAGTTCAATTTCAACCAGTTCGAGCCGGTGGTCGAGATCGTTGTGAACCAGGCGGGATACTACGGCATCCCGCGACGCGACGCGTTTCGCCGTGCCGAGTCCTCGCTGCGGCAGCTCGACCTCTGGGAAAAGCGCAGCGCGCAGGCGCGCGACCTGTCGGGCGGCATGAAGCGCCGGTTGATGATTGCGCGTGCGCTGGTCCACCGCCCGCGGCTGCTGATACTGGACGAGCCGACTGCCGGGGTGGACATCGAGATCCGCCGCTCGATGTGGGACTTCTTGCGCGAGATCAACGCGAGCGGCACCACCATCATCCTCACGACGCATTATCTGGAAGAGGCCGAGAGCCTGTGTCGGCACATCGCGATCATCAACAACGGGGAGATCGCCGAACGCGCCCGGATGGCCGAGCTGCTGCGGCGCCTGCACAGCGAGACCTTCGTGCTCGACCTGCGCGAAGAAACCGCCGGCATCGGCGAGATACCGGGCTATGCGGTGCAGCAGGTCGACGCCAGCACGCTGGAGGTCGGCGTGACCCGCGAGAGTGGCCTCGGCGGCCTGTTTGCCGAGCTCAACGCGCGTGGTATCGAGGTGGCCAGCCTGCGCAACAAGCAGAACCGCCTCGAGCAGCTGTTCATCGACATGGTCAAGAATGCGGATGCGCCGGGGGAGCGGGGCACGTGAGCCGGATGCCCGTCTACTGGGTCGCGTTCAAGACCATCCTGACCAAGGAGATCCTGCGCTTTAGCCGCATCTGGGTGCAGACCGTGTTGCCGCCCGCGATCATGATGGCCCTGTACTTTGTGATCTTCGGCAAGCTCATCGGGTCGCAGATCGGCGACATCGAGGGCTTCCGCTATATCGATTTCATCGTGCCGGGGCTGATCCTGATGTCGGTGATCTCGAACAGCTATGCGAACGTCGTGGCGAGCTTCTACAGCAGCAAATTCCAGCACAACATCGAGGAACTGCTGATTGCGCCGCTGCCCAACTTCATCATATTGGCAGGGTATGTGGCCGGCGGTGTCGCGCGCGGCGTGCTGGTCGGGATCGTGGTAACGCTGGTTTCGCTGTTCTTCACCGATCTGGACATCCACAGCTACGGCGCGACGCTGACCGTGTTCGTGCTGACATCCGTGCTGTTCGCAACCGCCGGCTTCATCAACGCGGTGTACGCGAACAGCTTCGACGACATTTCCATCGTGCCGACCTTCGTGCTCACGCCGTTGACCTACCTCGGCGGCGTGTTCTACTCGATCGGCATGCTGCCCGAGTTCTGGCAGCGGGTATCGCTGGCGAACCCGGTACTGTACATGGTCAACGCGTTTCGCTATGGCCTGCTCGGTTTCAGTGACATCAGCCTCTGGCTGGCGCTCGCGATCATCGTCGGCTTCATCCTGGCGCTCGGCGCCTTCGCGATGTGGCTGCTGGCGCGCGGCGTCGGCATCAAGAGTTGAGCGTTTGATGGCCCGGCGACCCGTATCGCGCAGGCGTGCCCAGTTGTCCTGGGCCCTCTATGACTGGGCGAACTCGGCCTTCGCGACTACCGTGATGGCCGGCTTTTTTCCGGTGTTCTTCAAGTCCTACTGGGCGTCCGGCATGACCGCTACCGAGAGCACGGTCCGGCTGGGTACCGCGAATGCGGTTGCGTCGCTGCTGGTCGTGCTGCTCGCACCGCTGCTCGGTGTGATCGCCGATCGCAGCGGCCGCAAGAAAGGCCTGCTGCTGATGCTGGCGCTGCTCGGCGTGTTGATGAGCGGCGGGCTGTTCCTGGTCGCCGAGGGGTATTGGCTGGTTGCGGTCGGTCTGTATGTGCTCGGTGTGATCGGTTTCGCCGGTGGCAACGTGACCTACGACGCGATGCTGCTCGAGGTGGCCGACCGCTCGGAGTTCGAGCGGGTGTCTGCGCTGGGCTTTGCGCTCGGCTACCTAGGTGGCGGTCTGCTGTTCGCAGTCAACGTACTGATGGTGCTGCATCCGCAGGTGTTCGGTCTGGCCGACAAGGCAGAGGCGGTGCGCGTGGCCTTCCTCTGCGTGGCCGCCTGGTGGGCGATATTCTCACTGCCGCTGCTGCTTTTCGTGCACGAGGCGCCGTCGCCGCAAACGCCGACCCTGGGCGTGGGCACACGCCGCGCGTGGCGTGAAATGGTCGAGACCTGGCGCCTGTTGCGCAGGCTGCCGATGGCATTCACGTTCCTGATCGCGTACTGGTGCTATATCGACGGCGTCGACA
Source organism: uncultured Chromatiaceae bacterium (assembly GCA_965364465.1). Classification (GTDB taxonomy): domain Bacteria; phylum Pseudomonadota; class Gammaproteobacteria; order Chromatiales; family Chromatiaceae; genus Thiosocius. The sequence goes on along the minus strand of CBDTXT010000038.1, from coordinate 9,455 downwards.
CCATCGTGCGCATGGCGGTCGACTACGGCCTGTCGCTCGGTTTCGCCGCCGACAGCCTGTTGACCGCGCTGCTGATCACGCAGTTCGTCGGATTTCCCGCGGCGCTGCTGTTCGGCCGTATCGGCGACCGGATCGGCGCCAAGCGGGCCATCTGGCTGGCGTTGATCGTCTATGTGATCGCGGTGTTCTGGGCGTGGCGCATGGATGCGACCTGGGAATTCTATGGCCTCGCCGTGGTGATCGGTCTCGTCCAGGGCGGGATCCAGTCCATGAGCCGGGCGCTGTTTGCCCGCCTGATCCCGGCGGAACATGCCGGGCGGCTTTTCGGTCTGTACAACATGATGGGTAAGTTTGCCGCCGTGGTCGGACCCCTGCTGGTCGGTTGGGTCGCGGTGCTCAGCGGCAACCCCCGTACCGGGATACTGAGCGTGCTCGTGCTGTTTCTCGCCGGCGGCTGGTTGCTGTCCCGGGTGCGCGTCGCCGAGGGTGAACGTGCCGCGACCGCGATGTCGGGAGGGTAAATGGTCTATCTGCTGTTGATACTGCTGGTGGTCGGCGCAATCTATCTGCCGCAGCTCTGGGTGCAGCGCGTGTTGGCCCGTTACAACCGCGAACCGGAACAGAACTTCCCTGGCACCGGTGGTGAACTGGCGCGCCACCTGCTGAGCCGTTTCGGGCTCGACAATGTCGGGGTCGAAACCACCGATATCGGTGATCACTATGACCCGGTGACCCGTTGCGTGCGCCTGACCCCGGACAAGTACCAGGGCCGTACCCTGACCTCGATCACGGTGGCCGCGCACGAGTGCGGGCATGCGCTGCAGCATGCGGCGGGCGAGCGCCTGTTCCTGCTGCGCTCGCGGCTGGCCGGCTCGGCCGTGTGGGCGGCGCGGCTCGGCTCGCTGTTGCTGTTCGCGGCACCGCTGCTGGCCATGCTGGCGCGTGCGCCGTCGCCGGCGCTGTTCTCGGTGCTCGGTGGCTTTCTGATCATCGGTTTCGGCGTACTGGTGCAACTGGTCACATTGCCGGTCGAACTGGACGCCAGTTTTCGCAAGGCCCTGCCGGTGCTCGAATCCGGTTATCTGGAGCCGAAGCAGGTCCCGGCGGCGCGCAGCATACTGCGGGCTGCCGCGTTGACCTATGTCGCCGCCTCGCTGGCCAGCCTGCTCAGTTTCTGGCGCTGGATGGCGGTGCTGCGTCGTTGACGCGTCGGGCCTAGTGGGCTGCTTGGTAAGTTCGGTCACACTCAGCCGATCCACAAGCGTCATCGGCAAGGCTCGCGAGCGCCGGACTAGCCGTTGCTAATTCAAGCGAGCGAAACACAGGCGATGGCGCTTGTGTACCGGCCCGAAGGGAGCCCACTAGATGGCTCCTGCACTGCACGACACGCGCCCTGGCGCAACCGGCCGGCCTGCCGGCTTTCCGCCTGATCGGCGACTGCCGCCTCGTCAAATGCCTGACGGTCCGTCAGGGCATGTTTCCAAGCCACTGATTTTATTGATTGAAATTATCGTCTGCCGACTGGCACAAGCCTTGCAGAAAGGGTTGCTGAACGGTGTTCGCCGTCGAACAACCCAGGTCAGGATGGACACAGTCGCATGGCAGACGAGAAAGACATCGCCGACGATAGCCCGGCGGACGGCAGTGGCCGCAAGCGGCTGATCATCATCGCCGCGGGCGTGCTGGTCCTGCTGCTCGGGGCGGGCGGCGCGACCTATTTCATGTTGGACAGCGAGCAGCCGGCCGTCGCCGAGGCCGAGGAGGCGCAACCCGAGCCCGTCGTGGTCGAAGAGGGAGAGCCGGTCTATTACAGCTTCGACCCGGCCTTCGTCGTGAGCCTGCCGCCGGGTGGGCCGGCCGGTATGCTGCAGATCGCGATCGACGTGATGTCGCGCACACCCGGCGTGGCCGAGACGTTGGAGGCCAACGACCCGATGCTGCGGCACCATGTGCTCAACCTGCTCGAAACCCAGCAGGCTGCCGATCTGATGACGGTCCAGGGCAAGGAGGCGCTACAGGCGGAACTGCACAGACTGCTCAGTGAGAAACTGAAGGAGTTGGACCAGCCGGGCGAGATCAAGGGCGTGTACTTCACCCAGCTGGTGATGCAGTAACCATGGCCGGTTCAGACCTATTGTCGCAGGACGAGATTGACGCGCTGCTGCACGGTGTGGATACCGGCGACGTCGAGACCGGCGCCGACGACGTGCTGGATCCTTCGGAGGCGCGCAGTTACGACTTCGCCAGCCAGGACCGTATCGTCCGCGGCCGCCTACCCACGCTGGAGATGATCAACGAGCGTTTCGCGCGTTACTTCCGGACCAGCCTGTTCAACATGCTCCGCCGCAGTGCGGATATCTCGGTGTCGGGCGTGCAGATGCTCAAGTTCTCGGAGTTCGTGCATAGCCTGTTCGTACCGACCAGTCTGAACATTACGCGCGTGTCGCCACTGCGCGGCAAGTCGCTGTTCGTGCTGGACCCGAAGCTGGTGTTCAGCGTGGTCGACAGCTTCTTCGGTGGGACCGGCCGCTTCCATACCAAGATCGAGGGGCGCGATTTCACGCCGACCGAGGTGCGGGTCATCCAGATGCTGCTCGAGATCACCTACCACGACCTGGGTCAGGCCTGGCAGCCGGTGTTGGATATCGAGTTCGAGTATCTGAACTCGGAGGTGAATCCGCAGTTCGCGAACATCGTCTCGCCATCGGAGGTCGTGGTCGTGACGACCTTCAACGTCGATCTCGAGGCCGGCGGCGGCGATTTCTACATCTGTCTGCCGTACTCGATGCTCGAGCCGATCCGCGATCTGCTGGATGCCGGCGTGCAGAGCGATCGCGGCGAGCGCGACGAGCGCTGGGAACTCGCTATGCGCGACGAGGTGATGGGGGCGAGCATCGAGATCAGCAGTGTGTTCGGCGAGGCGACCCTGCCACTGCGCGTGCTTGCCGCCCTCCAGGTTGGGGACATCATCCCGCTGGACGTCGAGCCCGAGGTCGAGGTGCGTGCCGAGAACCTGCCGCTTTTCCGCGGCAATGTCGGCGTCCACAACAACAGTTACGCGATCAAGATCTCGGAGTGGATAGCGCGCGGAAGCGCGAGGCAGCTGCACGAGTTGGTCGTGGCCCCGAAACGCGAGAAGGGCACCGGACAGGTGTCGAAGGAGCCGGCATGATGAGGCGGAATCAGCGATGAGCGAAGATCAGAGAAGCGCAGGGGACGCGCTGGACGACGAGTGGGCCGCGGCGCTCGAGGAGCAGGGTGTCCCCGGTGGCCCCGCCGAGGCAGCCCAGTTCCAGCAACTTCAACCGGAGACCGGCGACGGCAGTTCCGGCGACGTGAAGATCGACGCGATACTCGACGTGCCAATCACGATCTCGATGGAAATTGGCCGTGCGCGTATCAACATACGCAACCTGCTGCAGCTCAACCAGGGTTCGGTCGTGGAACTCGATCGGCTGGCCGGCGAGCCGATGGACGTGCTGGTGAACGGCACCTTGATCGCACAGGGCGAGGTGGTCGTGGTCAACGAGAAGTTCGGCATCCGCCTGACCGACATTGTCAGTCCGGCCGACCGCGTCAGGAAGCTGAAAGGGTGATCGGGCCGTGGGTGCACCGCGCCATCGCCGTCCCCCGCCGTTGTCGGCCATGCTGACGTTGCGCGATGCGCTCTGTTGCGTGCCGTTACTGCTCGCGACCGCGACCGGTGCGCGCGCGGCCGCGGTCGCGGCCGAGCCCCCGGCACGACTGGTCGAATCACCGCTGAGTACCGCCCACCTGGTGGACACCGCAGGCGGCCTGCTGCTCGTGGTCGGCGTGATGCTGGCCCTGGCCTGGCTGGTCAAGCGTTATGTCCAGGTGCCGGGCATTGGCAAGGGTCAGGTGCAGATCCTCGGCGGCGTTTCGCTGGGTGCGCGCGAGAAGGCCGTGCTGCTCTCGGTCGAGGGTCGACGACTGCTGGTCGGGATCGCGCCCGGCCGCGTACAGACCTTGCTGGTGCTGGGCGAGGGCAAGGCTCCGGCAGCGGATTTCGCCGAGCAACTGGACGAGGCCTCGCGCCAGGCCGATCGCGAGGCCGCCTCGTGAAGTTCGTCATCGTCTTCGGCCTGCTGCTGAGTCAGGGCGCGCTCGCCACGCCGGGCATCGAGGCGGTAACCGTGACCTCCGGTGCGGGAGGCGAGCAGACCTACACGCTGTCGCTGCAGGTCCTGCTGGTCATGACCGCACTGAGCATGCTGCCGGCGGCGCTGATCCTGATGACGTCGTTCACCCGTATCGTGATCGTACTCTCGATACTCCGCCAGGCGCTAGGCACCGCGCAGACGCCGTCCAATCAGATCCTGATCGGCCTCGCACTGTTCCTGACATTCTTCATCATGGGTCCGGTGCTGAGCGAAGTCTACGAGACCGCGCTGCAGCCCTACCTGGCCGATCAGATCTCGGCCCAGGCTGCAATGGACGCAGCACAGATCCCGTTGCGTGAGTTCATGCTGGCCCAGACACGCAACGACGACTTGGCACTGTTCGCGCGCATATCCGGCCATGGCCCGATGCAGGACGAGGCAGACGTCCCCTTTACGCTCCTGATGCCGGCATTTGCCACCAGCGAGTTGAAGACCGCGTTCCAGATCGGCTTCCTGTTGTTCATCCCTTTCCTGGTGATCGATCTGGTCGTTGCGAGCGTGCTGATGTCGATGGGGATGATGATGCTCTCGCCGCTGATCATTTCCCTGCCGTTCAAGATCATGTTGTTCGTACTGGTTGATGGCTGGGCGCTGGTGCTCGGCACGTTGGCGACCAGTTTCTACGTATGAGGGGGAAAGCGATGGATGCAGACAGCGTAGTCAATGTCGGCCGTCAGGCGATGGAGGTCACGATGCTGCTGGCCGCGCCCATCCTGCTGAGTTCGCTGGTCGTCGGCCTGATCATTGCGATGTTCCAGGCGGCCACCCAGATCAACGAGATGACCCTCAGCTTCGTACCCAAGCTGATCGTGGTCGCGCTGGTGATGATGGCGGCCGGCCCCTGGATGCTACGACAGATCACCGGTTTCACCGAGCGACTGGTAGAGAACCTGCCCTATCTGATCGGGTAGAGGCATGCATGCAGTTCACCGAGGCGCAGATCAGCCAGTGGTTAGCCGACTTTCTCTGGCCGCTGATGCGCATCGCGGCGATGCTGATGGCCGCGCCAATCTTCAGTGTGCGCCAGATACCGGCGCGTTTTCGCATACTGCTCGCGGTGTTGATCACGCTGCTGGTGCAGCCGGTGCTGCCCCCTTCGCCGATGGTCGCGGTGGTGAGCACCGATGCGCTGCTGATTGCGGTGCAGCAGATAGGGATCGGTGTTGCGCTCGGATTCCTGATGCAGATGGCGTTCAACGCATTGATCTTCGGCGGCCAGGTGATGGCCTACAGCATGGGCCTGGGCTTCGCCAATATGATGGACCCCACCAACGGCGTCCAGGTGCCGGTGGTCGCACAGTTCTGGTTGATCCTGGCGATGCTCGCGTTCCTGCTGATGAACGGTCACCTGATACTGATCCAGGCCATCGTCGACACGTTTCGAGTGTTGCCGGTCGCGACCGATGGCCTGAGCCGTGCCGGGGTGTGGGAGCTTTTGCGCTGGGCGTCGCGGATGTTCGCCGCGGGCCTGTTGATGGCCATGCCGGTCATCACCGCGCTGTTGCTGGTCAACATCGGGATGGGCGTGGTATCGCGCGCCGCTCCGCAGCTCAACATCTTTGCCATCGGCTTTCCGATCACGCTGATGATGGGCTTCGTCCTGATCTGGTTGACCCTGCCGCAGGTCATCGGCAGCTTCGGCGGACTGGTCAACGAGACCCTCTTGCACTCCGGCAGCGTGCTGTCCGGAAGGTAAGGTGACATGGCTGAGAATCAGGAAGGTCAGGAAAAATCCCAGGAACCCACAGCCAAACGCATCGCCGATGCGCGCGAGAAGGGTCAGGTTCCGCGATCACGCGAGCTCAACACGACCGCGATCACGATGCTCGGCATTGCCGGTTTGATGCTGATGGCCCCGCGCCTCACAGAAGGTCTGCACGCGCTGTTCGAGCGCCAGTTCGTGCTGGACCGTGCCGATATCTTCGATCCGAACGCGATGCTCGGTCACCTGGTCGCGGCGGTTGGCGATGCGCTCTTCATGCTGATGCCCTTCTTCGGCTTGATGGTCGTCGTCGCGATCCTGTCCTCGGTCGCGCTGGGCGGCTTCAACATAAGTGTCCAGGCGATGCAGCCCAAGTTGTCGAAGCTGGACCCGATCCAGGGCATGAAGCGGATCTTCTCGGCCAAGGGCCTGATGGAGATGCTCAAGTCACTGGGCAAGTTCCTGCTGGTGGGGCTTGCGACGGTCGCGCTGCTGAAGGCGCTGGCCGACGATCTGATCCGGCTCGGCGACCTGGGTGTCGAGCAGTCGCTCGCCCAGGCGCTCAGCATGGTTGCCTGGTCGGCGCTCCTGCTGTCGTCCACGCTGATATTGATGGCACTGATCGACGTTCCCTTCCAGCTCTGGCAACACAGGCGCGACCTGAAGATGACCCAGCAGGAGGTGCGCGATGAGTACAAGGAGACCGAAGGCAAGCCCGAGGTCAAGGGCCGCATCCGGCAGCTGCAGCGTGAGATCGCGCAGCGCCGCATGATGGCGGAGGTGCCGGAGGCGGATGTCATCGTCACCAACCCGACGCACTATGCGGTCGCGCTGCGCTACGACCCGGACACGATGCCGGCGCCGGAGGTGGTCGCGAAGGGCAGGAACCTGGTCGCGGCCAACATTCGCGACATCGGCGCCGCCCACCAGGTCCCGCTGGTCGAGGCGCCGATGCTGGCCAGGGCGATCTATTTCAACACCGAACTCAACCAGCAGATCCCGGCGGCGCTGTTCCTCGCAGTCGCGCAGCTGCTGGCCTACGTATTCCAGCTGCAATCCTATCGAGAGACCGGTGGCGACATCCCGCAGCCACCGGAGGAGTTCCCGGTGCCCGAGGAGTATCAGCATGACTGACGGTAGCGCCGGTCGGGGTCCACGCGACGCCGTCGCAGATCCATCGGGGGCTTTCTGAATGGAAGCGATACTGACGAACATACGGACCATGGGAACGCGCGGCCTCGGTGCCCCGATCGTCGTGCTGATGTTGCTCGCGATGGTGGTCTTGCCGCTGCCACCGTTTCTGCTGGACCTGTTCTTCACGTTCAACATTGCGTTGTCGCTGGTCGTGCTGCTGGTCACGGTCTATGCGCTGCGGCCGCTGGACTTCGCGATGTTTCCGTCGATGTTGCTGGTCGCCACGCTGCTGCGCCTTGCGCTGAACGTCGCCTCCACGCGGGTCGTGTTGCTCGAGGGACACAACGGCGGCGACGCGGCCGGCAAGGTCATCGAGGCGTTCGGCGACTTCGTGATCGGCGGCAACTATGCGGTCGGCCTGGTGGTGTTCGCGATCCTGGTGATCATCAACTTCGTCGTGGTCACGAAGGGTGCAGGGCGCGTATCCGAGGTATCGGCACGTTTCACGCTGGACGCGATGCCGGGCAAGCAGATGGCGATCGATGCCGACCTGAACTCGGGCCTGATCGACCAGAACGAGGCACGGGCGCGGCGCGATGACGTCGCGCGCGAGGCGGATTTCTATGGTGCGATGGACGGTGCCTCGAAGTTCGTGCGTGGTGACGCGATCGCCGGCATCCTGATTTTGATGATCAACATCATCGGCGGCCTCGCGATCGGCATGGGCCAACACGATCTCGATCTGGCCACCGCGACCCGCCACTACGCATTGCTGACGATCGGTGACGGCCTGGTCGCGCAACTGCCCTCGCTGCTGCTGTCGACCTCGGCCGCGATCATCGTGACGCGCGTGTCCAGCGCAGAGGATCTCGGCAGTCAGGTTTCGACCCAGCTACTGAACAACCCGCGCGCACTGGCGATCACCGCGGCGATCCTGCTGCTGCTCGGCCTGATACCCGGAATGCCCAATCTGGTGTTTCTGCTGCTCGGTTCCGCGGTGGGCGGGCTGGCCTACATGATCGCGAAGCGGCAACAGCAGGAGGGCCGGGCAGCGGCCGAGCCGGTGGCCGCGGTCGCCGCGCCGGAGGCGGCCGGCGAAGTGCAGGAGCTGACCTGGCAGGACGTGCCGCCGGTCGACGTGATCGGGCTCGAGGTCGGTTACCGCCTGATCCCGCTGGTCGATCGCAACCAGGGCGGCCAGCTGATGAACAAGATCAAGGGGGTGCGCAAGAAGTTGACACAGGAGCTCGGCTTCCTGGTGCAGTCGGTGCACATCCGCGACGATCTGGATCTGGCGCCGAACGCGTACCGGATCACGCTGAACGGCGTGCCGGTCGGCGAGGCAGAGGTACAGGTCGACCGCGAGCTCGCGATCAACCCGGGCAAGGTGTTCGGCGAGCTGCAGGGCATAGTGACCACCGACCCGGCGTTCGGGCTCGACGCGGTCTGGATCGATGCGACGCAGCGCAGTCAGGCCGGGACCATGGGCTACAAGGTGGTGGACGTGAGCACCGTCGTGGCGACCCATCTCAGCGAGCTGTTGCGCGCGCATGCGCATGAGCTGCTCGGCCACGACGAGGTACAGCAACTGCTCGACAACCTTGCGTCGAGCGCGCCCAAGCTGGTCGAGGACCTGGTACCCAAGCTGCTGCCGCTGGCGGTCGTGCTGCGCGTGTTGCAGAACCTGCTGCAGGAGGGTGTGCCGATCCGCGACATGCGCACGATTGCCGAAACGCTGGCGGAGCAGGCGACCAAAAGTCAAGATGCCGGCACATTGACGGCAGCCGTCAGAGTCGCCCTCGCGCGCTCCATAGTTCAGCAAGTGGTTGGTTCTGCAGGAGAAATTCCTGTCATCGTGTTGGATCCCGGATTGGAACGCCTTTTGCAGCAGACCTTGACAAACGCAGGAGAGGATGGGGCCGGCATCGAGCCGGGAATGCTCGAGCAACTGCAGCGGGCGATGCAAGAAGCGTCCCGACAGCAGGAGGTCAGCGGGATGGACAGCGTGCTGCTGGTGGCCGCATCGATTCGTCCCTGGATGGCCCGATTCGCACGCCAGAGCGTACCGGGCGCGCGGGTCCTCTCCTACAACGAGATACCGGACAACCGGCAGATCAAGGTAGTCAACACGATCGGCCGGAGTTCGACCGAGGCCTGAGGACCGCAGCGCGGTCCCGGCGTTTGACGAGGACCGCAGTACATGAAGATCAAGCGTTTTGTTGCACAGGACATGCGCCAGGCCCTCCGCATGGTGCGCGAGACGCTCGGCGAGGATGCCGTCATCCTGTCCAACAAGTCAGTCGACGGCGGCGTCGAGCTGACCGCCGCGGTGGACCTGGTAGAGGCCACCTCCGACGAAACCGTCGATCAGCGCATACCGGATCGGCAGCACCCGGACGACGCCGCAGGCGGCACCACCGCCCCATCCGCCACGCCAC
>CBDTXT010000037.1:0-12773 GCA_965364465.1 uncultured Chromatiaceae bacterium | reverse complement strand
AGTGGAGTTTGAGTTGATCGAATCGTTGCGAGAACTGGACGCGATGCCGTTGTCACTGCTCGAGACAGCGGCCTCGGGCCTGCATGCGATGCTGGGTGGGCCGACCCTGATCCATCTGCGGGGTCGGCGCGAGCCGGCGCTGTTCGTCTCGGTACTCATGCACGGCAACGAAACCGGGGGCTGGGACGCGATACGGACCGTGCTGCAGGGTTTCGTCGGCGAAAACGGGCTCGAGCTGCCGCGCTCGCTCAGCCTGTTTATCGGCAACACCGCGGCGGCTGAACAAAAGGTGCGGCACCTGCCGGACCAACCGGATTTCAACCGCGTCTGGCCCGGTAGCGAAACCTACGGCACCGAAGCACATGCGCTGATGCGTCAGGTCATGGACCGTATGGCGGACCGCGAGATCTTTGCCGCGGTCGATGTGCATAACAATACCGGCCTGAATCCCCATTACGCCTGTGTCAATGTGCTGGAGCACCAGTCGCTGCACCTGGCCGCCCTGTTCGGCAGAACCGTGGTCTATTTCGTGCGCCCGCGCGGCGTTGCGTCGATGGCGATGGCCGCGCTCGGCCCATCGGTGACTTTGGAGTGCGGCAAGGTCGGGCAACGGCACGGAGTCGATCACGCGACGGACTACCTCAGGGCCTGCCTGCAGCTGTCGGAGATACCGACGCATCCCGTGCCGCGCCATGACATCGAGTTGTACCACACGGTCGCGGTGGTGCGGGTGCCGCCCGAGCACGGGTTCTCGTTCGGCGACGGGGACGCCCCGATCCGCTTCCCACGTGACCTTGACGCGATGAACTTCCGCGACCTGCCAACCGGCACCCTGATCGCCGATTGCGCCCCCGGCATGGCGCAGCCGCTCGATGTGCGCGACGAGCAGGATCGGCGGGTCGCCGAGCGCTATTTCTCCATCGAGGAAGGGCGCCTGGTGACCCAGGTGCCGCTGATGCCGTCCATGCTGACCTGTGACCCCACGGTGATCAGGCAGGATTGCCTGTGTTACCTGATGGAGCGCTACAACGATCACCTGGCCGACGCGGGCTGACCGGCAGACTTAGGGCTGATGCAGGCTACTCTGCGACGGCGTCTGCACTTGTCTCGACGGGCAGCGGGATCAGCCCCTGATCGATCAGGTAGCCGTCAGGTCCTGAGGTCTCCGGTGCAAGCAGGGTCTGCAGGAAATCGTCCAGCCCCCGGACCACGCGCGCATGCTGCAGTTTCGCATATAGAAACAACGGTCGGCTCAATGGATAGGTCCCTGACTCGATGAGCTCGAAGCGCGGCTCGATACCGTCGACGCTGGCCGCCTGCAAACGGTCACGATTCCGATCGAGAAAGTTGTAACCGAAGATACCGAGTGCGTCGGGGTCATTGAACAACTTGCGCACAAGGCGCGCATCGTTTTCGCCCGCGTTCACATAGGCCCCGTCTTCGCGCAGTGCTTGACAGTGATGGTTGAACTGGTCGCGGTCCGTTTCAAACAGGCCGCTCAGCGCCGGCGACTCCATGCAGGCGGACTGCAGCAGGCGCTCAACCAGGATGTCGCGCGTGCCGGACGTCGGCGGTGGTCCGAGAATCCGGATCGGCAGGTCCGGCAGCTTGGGGTTGATCTGGCGCCAGGTCTGGTAAGGATTGGCGACGAGGCGGTCTGGCCGGGTTGGCGAAGGGACCTCGCGGGCCAGCGCCCGATAGAGGTCGTCGCGCGATAGCGAGAGCCGTGGCGCGTTGCGCGAGTTGGCGATCACGATGCCGTCGTAGCCGATCATGATCTCGCGGATGTCATCGACATGATTCTCGGCGCAGGCGGCGCGCTCGCTGTCTTTCATGCGGCGTGAAGCCATCACGATATCCGGGGTATCCAGGCCGATGCCACCGCAGAACAGTTTGATGCCGCCGCCGGTGCCGGTCGCCTCCACCACCGGGGTAATCAATTCATTCCCCCGACCGACACGCTCCGCCGCGGCAGCGAAGATCGGATAGGCGGTTGACGAACCGACGATCAGCAGGTGCTGACGTTGCGCAAGCGGAGTAGCTGACAACTGGGGCAGGCCGGTGCAGAGCAGGCCCGCGACAAGCAATAGTCCGAAACCCCGTCGTATGAAAGTCATGGTTCCCAGGCGTTGATAGACAGAATGGCGACAATCGCCATTGTCGCATCATTCGGCGCGGGTGCGAGGGTTCGAGCGGGGGCCGAAGCGGCCGGATGCGGGACCGCGGTGACTGCACCGCATTCAAGAGTCGTGGTCGGCGCGCATCCTGGTTTTGAGGGTGTCGTAACCTTTCAGATGCCAAAGGCGCATCTGCCGGTAGGGATTGTCGGCGTTGCTCCAGAGTGTATCGTCTTTGAGTATGGCGCAGGCGGTCCGCTGGTGCCTGAGGTTGGCCTCGGGGTCACGGATATAGTCGCTGCCACCGAAGCAGCAGGTCTCGTACAGGTGGGTAGTGTCCGGATACAGTGCGCTGTGTTCGTGCCCGAGCCAGTGCACCATCTCATGGAAGATCAGCCCGGGACGGTCGTCGTACCGATGCAGGTCCGGCGGGCGCAGCGGCTGGCCGTTGCGATGTTCCAGGATCTCGGCGTCAGCGAGATGAAAGAAGGAGCGATAGGTCTCGTCGTCGTGGCGTCGACTGAGGATGCCACCCAGGCGAAACGTGTCGATGACGACGGCTGGGTGCGGGACCAGGTGCAACTGAGGGTACAGCGGATCCTTGGGCGAGACGCCGGACGGGCTGGTTGCCACCGCGGTGGCAAACATCGCGTCTTCGACGCATTCTACGGTCTTGACCTGGTCGCTCTCGAACAGACTGAGGAGGCGGTGTGCCTGATACTCGTGATAGGGGTGCAGATATCCCATCGGCCCGGCACCGGACAGGCACGCCAGACCGGTCTTCAGGCCCTGTGCGATATCGGCTACCAGGAGGCGCGCCCCGAGACCGGGTGCGGCGACCGTCGTTTCGTTATAAGGATAACCGCCACACTGGCGGATGCGCAGCTTTGGCCCCGGCAATAGCTGCTCGGCGTCGCCTGCGCGTTCGAGCGCGTCCGCGTTTATCGCCGCAACCAGCGCCCGAGAGCGCTCGATCAGTGCCTGTGTCGGGACCTTTTCCTGCGACTGCGCACCGATTGGATCCAGCGAACACAAGGCCAGCAGACAAAAGGTCGCCATCCCGCAACGCATATTGCACTCCCCACCTTCTGCGTCCATGCCCGACGCAGCGTCGTGACAGACAGGTTACAGCGCTGGTCAGAGTGTAGACCAAGGGCCGGAGTTGTATGCACATTGTGATGCGGTCGGGGCGCCCGTCGAAACGTTGGCGTTCGATTCAATCGAGCTGCAGTCGGTACCAGTGGAGTCCGGTCAATTCGTGCAGCATCAGGTAACTGAGCCCGAGCCTGCCAGGATAAGGGAGCCAGTCCAGGGCCGTCGGCGCCGCGCTGTCCTTGAGATCGTGTTCGAAGCCGAACGGTGCGGCTAGCGCATCGATGCCCGCGGCACGGGCGCTCAACAGCGCACGTGGCATATGGAAGGCATGGGTGACCAGCAATACGCGCCGGACGCCGAGGCGGCGCAGGGTCTGCGCGCTGAACAGCGCATTCTCCCGGGTGTCCCGGCTGTCACTCTCTAGGACGAGTGCCGTCACGCCGGCGCGATCCTGCAGCCACTCGTCGCCCAGCTCGGCGAGCGTCAACCGGTCATCCTTGACGCTGCCGCCGCTGAGAACGATCGGCAGTCCGGTCTTGCGGTGCAGCGCGAGGCCGTAGTCGATACGTTCCAGACTGAGCGCGGACAATGCGCTCACTCCGCCGAGTTCCGGATTCGACCGCCGCCGCGACGCAAGCAGGACCAGGATCGCCTCGGCGCCACTGTTGTGCAGTTCATCATCGGTCGGTGGCGGGATGGTCTCGACCCGGGCGGCCAGCCATGCAACTACCGCCGGAGTCGACAACAGGTAGAAGCCCAGGAATGCGACGAGGACGAGAAAACGCCCGATCGACCGCCGGGCGAACAGCCAGCCGAGGAGCAACAAAATGAGCAGGATGCCCGGCGGCAGCAGGAAGAGCTTCAGCAGCGCGCGGGTCGAGACATCCAGCTCCACTAGCTGCCGAGTACCGGGCTGGCCTGCCGGTCCGCATGGTAGGAAGAGCGGACCATCGGTCCGCTGGCGACATTCGAGAAGCCGAGTTGCCCGCCGAGTTCGCGCAGCTCGGCGAACTCCTCCGGCGTGACGAAGCGCTCGACCGGCAGGTGATCGCGGGTCGGCTGCAGATACTGCCCGAGCGTCAGCATCTCGCAATCGTGCGCGCGCAGATCGCGCATGACCTGCTCCACCTCGGGGCGGGTCTCGCCCAGGCCCAGCATGATCCCCGACTTGGTGGGCACGCCCGGACGCTCTGCCCCGAACCGTTGCAGCAGCTCGAGCGACCAGTTGTAATCTGCCCCTGGGCGGGCCTTGCGATACAGGCGTGGCACCGTCTCCAGATTGTGGTTGAACACGTCCGGTGGGGATGCCCGCAGCGCATCCAGCGCGGCCGCCATGCGGCCGCGGAAATCCGGTACCAACACCTCGACGGTCGTCTGCGGCGTGAGTTCGCGCACCGCGGCGATGCACGCGGCAAAATGCGAGGCGCCGCCGTCGCGCAGGTCGTCCCGATCCACCGAGGTGATCACGACATACGACAGCGCCATCTCCGCGATCGCCTCAGCCAGCTGACGTGGCTCTTCCGGGTCCAGGGCCTGTGGTTTCCCGTGTGCGACATCGCAAAACGGGCAGCGCCGGGTACAGATATCGCCCATGATCATGAAGGTCGCGGTGCCGTGACTGAAACACTCCCCGAGGTTCGGGCACTGGGCCTCTTCGCAAACCGAACTCAGCTGTCGCTCGCGCAGGATCCGCTTGATCCGGCTGACACCCGGTCCACCCGGCGCCTTGGCGCGGATCCAGTTCGGTTTGCGCAAGACCAGCTTGCTCGGTTCGACCTTCACCGGGATACGGCTGACCTTGTCCATGCCCCGCTGGTGGGTTTCCGGCTGGCTACGTGAAGGGGCATCGAGAGACTTGCGTTGATTCATGGTTCACGCCTCATGGAGATGCGGGGATTGTAGCCTTTTCCCGCCTACCGGGGTGTGTGCCTGGCCGCAAGTGTCCAGTGATTCCCAGAATGACGTCCGTGCACCGGGGTTATACTTCGCGCGCTATGGACTTTCTCGGGATTGAGCAAATGAGCGAATTCGGCGTCTTTACACTGTTTCTGTTCGGTCTGGCAGCAGTCATCCTGTTTCTTGGCGTCAAGTCGGTACCTCAGGGGAGTGAATGGACGGTCGAGCGCTTCGGAAGGTATACGCGCAGTCTGCGGCCGGGTCTGAACCTGATCGTGCCGATGGTCGACCGGGTGGGCCGCAAGCTCAATATGATGGAGCAGGTCCTGGACGTGCCGACCCAGGAGATCATCACCAAGGACAATGCCATGGTGTCGGTCGACGGGGTGGTGTTCTACCAGGTGTTGGATTCTGCGAAGGCGGCCTACGAGGTCAGCAACCTGGAGTACGCGATCCTGAACCTGACCATGACAAACATTCGTACTGTGATGGGCTCGATGGACCTCGACGAGTTGTTGTCGAAACGTGATGAGATCAACGCCCGCCTGTTGACCGTCGTCGACGAGGCGACGACGCCCTGGGGCGTCAAGGTGACGCGCATCGAGATCAAGGACATCAGTCCGCCGACCGATCTCGTCGATGCGATGGCGCGCCAGATGAAGGCGGAGCGTGACAAGCGTGCAGCGATCCTCGAGGCCGAGGGCAAGCGTCAGGCCGAGATCCTGAAGGCGGACGGCGACAAGCAGGCGGCGATCCTCGAGGCCGAGGGCGAAAAGGAGGCCGCGTTCCGCGAGGCCGAGGCCCGCGAGCGCCTGGCCCAGGCCGAGGCCAGGGCGACACAGATGGTCTCCGAGGCGATCGCCAAGGGTGATGTCCAGGCGATCAACTACTTCGTTGCGCAGAAATATGTCGAGGCGTTGCAGACGATTGGCACGGCACCGAACCAGAAGCTGGTCTTCATGCCGCTCGAGTCGAGCGGTGTGATCGGGGCGATCGGTGGTGTCGCCGAGCTGGCCAAGCGTGTGCTGAACAAGGAGGGTTCATGATCGAAGGCTACCAGCCGGATTTCTGGCACTGGTGGATTCTGGCGCTGGTGCTGATCATCGCCGAGGCACTGCTGCCCGGCGCCTTTCTGCTCTGGATGGGTGTCGCGGCATTGGTGCTCGGTGTGCTGACATGGCTGATCCCGGCGATGGGCTGGGAAATACAGCTGATGCTGTTTGCTGTGCTGTCCTTGGCCAGCATCGCCGCCTGGCGCGCGTGGCAGCGCCGTCACCCGGCAACCAGCGAGCGGCCGATGCTTAACCGTCGTGCCGCGCAGTACGTCGGCCGCGTGTTCGTACTCGACAGGCCGATCGAAAACGGGTTCGGCAAGGTTCGGGTCGACGATACGCTGTGGCGAGTGCGCGGCGCGGATGCCGTGGCCGGGTCGCTAGTCAGGGTGACCGCGGCAGACGGTGTAGTGCTGGAGGTCGAGCCAGCGGATTGAGTTTGCCCGCCGGCAATGCGCCGCGGCTGGCGCTACCCGGTCTCAGAGCATCATGCCGTCATCTTGTGTCAGCACGTGGTACATCGCGTCGATCATCTCCATCGAAGAGGCGTCCAGTGCCGCCGCGCCGACCTCGGGCGGCAGCTCTGCCAGCCGCCAGATCGGGGCCCGGATGCGCTCGACCACCTCGCTGATCAGCAGGTCCGAATCGATGCCATCGCTGAACTGTACGGCGATATGCAGTATCGCGACCTCGCGTGCCAGGCTGCCAGCGACGTCCTCCGGGCGCATCAGGTGGGCGAAGCTGTCGACGAAGGAACTGGGCAGCTGCCAAACCCGCACCAGTTCGGCAACGAACTGCATCGCGTCGACGCCGATCAGTTGTTTTTCCTCGAAAAGCCGTGCATCCAGCCCCTCATCCGAGCGTGCGAGCGCCTGACGACACTCGGCCGGGTAACGGTTGAACAGCACGAGATGACCGATATCGTGCAGCAGGCCGCGCACGAACATGCTCTCGGGGTTGCGCATTCCGGAGCCTTCGGCAATGGCCTGGGCAAGGAAGCCGCAATGTAGGCTGCGATACCAGAAGGTATCGATGTCCATCAGGTCGTTGGTGACCCCCTCAAACGCCTTGGACACGCTGGCCGTCAGCGCCAGATCGTGGATCTTCTGCATGCCCAGCAGATTGGCGGCGCGCGGGATGGTATCGATCTGTGACCGAAAACCGTAGAAGGCGCTGTTTGCCATACGCAGGATGCGCGCGGCCAGGGCCGGGTCGAGCGACAGGACTTCCGCTACGTCGCTCATCGAGGCATTGTCAGATTCCATCACCTCGCGCAGCCGGATGTAGACGTCCGGCAGCGACAGCGACTCCAGCGAGTCGTACAGGAGTTCGTCGAGTTGGTGGAGCGCTGCGGACATCGTACGGCCTGACTGAACAACGGGATGTGCTGCCGAGGCATATCGGCCGTTGCACAGAGGCCTTGAGCGTACCGTGCGCCGTCAGGCGTCGAGATGGGCCGCCGCAAACCGCTTCTCCGGCGCGGTCGGTTTGGCCCGCTCGGGCCTCGCCTGGATTGCCGGCGGCCGCGTTCCCGGTGTCTCGCTCCGGGCTGAACGTCATGTCGTGTTCAGAGCAACACGCGCTCGATGCCGCCGGACCTGGCCTTGGCGACAAAGGTCTCCTGCCAACTTCTGCCCAACAGTTCGCGCGCCAACTCGACCACGATGTAGTCGGTCTTCAAGCCAGTCTCGTCGGCGTAGCGCGCCAGGCCCTGCTGGCATGCGGGACAACTGGTGAGGAGCTTGATCTCGCCTGTGCGCCGGTCCGTGCCGCCGAGTTCCTCTATACCCCTGTGCAGTTCCTCGACCTTGCGAAAACGCAGCTGACTGGCGATGTCCGGGCGGGCAGTGCCCAGTGTGCCGGCCTCTCCGCAGCAACGATCGGACAATCGGACTGGCTTTCCGAGCAGGTCGCTGGCGACCTTCAGCGGATCGTGGGTCTTCATTGGGCTATGACAGGGGTCGTGATACAGATAGCGCGCCCCTTCGATCCCCTGAAGCCGTATCCCTTTCTCCATCAGGTACTCATGGATGTCGAGCAGCCGGCAGCCGGGAAAGATCTTTCCGAACTCATATTTGACCAACTGATCCATGCAGGTGCCGCAAGAAACGATCACCGTCTTGATGTCCATGTAGTTCAGCGTGTTGGCGACACGATGGAACAGCACGCGGTTATCGGTCGTGATCTTCTGGCCCTTGTCGTGCAGCCCGGCGGAGGTCTGCGGGTAGCCACAGCACAAATACCCCGGTGGCAGCACCGTCTGTGCCCCGGTCTCGTACAGCATTGCCAGCGTCGCGAGCCCGATGTCCGAGAACAGGCGTTCCGAGCCGCATCCCGGAAAATAAAACACCGCCTCGGTTTCGTCGCTCTGCCGCATCGGGTCGCGGATAATCGGGATCATGGTGCGATCCTCCAGACCCAACTCGGCGCGGTAGGAGCGGCGCGGCAGTTCGACCCGGATGGGTCGGCGGACAAGCTCCCGCGCGACATCAACGACCTTTGGGCGGCCGGTGGTCGCCTTGGGGGTCGCGCCGGGTGCGCCCAGCAACTTGGTCTTTTTCGCCAGGTCATGAGCAAGCGTAAGGCCCTTGAAGCCCCACTCCAGCATGCCCTTGCGCAGCATCTTGATGCTGCGCGGATCGGTCGCATTGAGAAACTGCATCGCGGCCCAGGTGCCGGCGTTGAACCGCTTCTTCCCGCGCTCGGTCAGTATTTTGCGCATCCTGATGGTCACGTCGCCGAAGTCGATATCGACCGGGCAGGGCGGCTGACACTTGTGGCAGACCGTGCAGTGGTCGGCGATGTCGTTCATCTCGTCGAAGTGTTCCAGCGAGATGCCACGTCGCGTCTGCTCCTCGTAGAGGAAGGCCTCGATGACCAGGCCGGTGCCCAGGATCTTGTTGCGCGGCGAATACAGCAGGTTCGCGCGCGGCACATGGGTCATGCATTTTGGCTTGCACTTGCCGCAGCGCAGGCAGTGCTTTACGTCGTCGTTGAGCGCGCCGAGTTCGCTCTCTTCCAGGATGATCGCCTCCTGCTGAACCAGGCGCAGCGACGGGGTATACGCAGCGCCTAGACCCGACCCGGGCATCAGCTTCCCACGATTGAAGTGCTCCGCCGGGTCCACCTGTCGTTTGTACTCGACGAATTGCGCCAGTTTCTCCTGTTCGAGGTAGCGCACCTTGGTCAGGCCAATGCCGTGCTCCCCAGATATTACGCCCCCGAGCGACCGCGCCAGCTGCATGATCCGGTCGACCATGCGATCGGCCTCGTGCAGCATCCGGTAGTTGTGAGAGTGCACCGGAATATTGGTGTGCACATTGCCGTCGCCGGCGTGCATATGAAGCGCGACGAACAGCCGGTTGTTGCGCAGCTCGGCGTGGATCTCGCGAAGGCTTTCCCGCAGGGTCTCCAGCGTCGAGCCCTGGAAGATCTCGCGCAGTGCCTGCTTGACCTCCTGCCGGTAGGACACCCTGATATCGCGGCGCAACAGCATGTCGAGGATGCTGTCGCCCTCACGCATCCTCGCCAGCTCGTGTTCGTCCAGCAGACCGGCGTCGCCGCCGCCGGCGAAATCGGCCGCGGGCTTTTCGAGATTCTCGGCCAGCAGCTGCCAACGTCGCTGTACCCCGGCCAGTAGTTCGCGCGCCAGCAGGTATTTGTTGCGTTCGATGTCGCTCGATGCCTCGTCGCCCGGTGCCGGCGTCTGCTCGGCCAGCCGTTGATCAAATGCGGCGATGATCTCCCGCTTGTTTGCAATCGACTGCTCGATATTGATGCGCTCGATGCCGCGGCTGTAGTCGGCGAGTCGATCGAGGGGTATGACGACGTCCTCGTTGATCTTGAACGCGTTAGTATGGGCCGAAATCGCCGCGGTGCGGGCCCGGTCGAGCCAGAAGCGCTGCCGCGCCTCGGCGCTGATCGCGACGAAGCCTTCGGCCTCGCGGGCGTTCGCCAGGCGTACCACCTCGGATGCGGCCGCCGCGACGGCGTCCTCCTCGTCGGAGACGAGATCCGCGATCAGCACCATTTTGGGCCGTTCGCGCCGCGCCGCCTTCGGCGCGTAATTGACCGCCTTCACATAGCGCTCGTCGAGGTGCTCCAAGCCGGCGATCTGAACCGCTGAGAGCCCCTTGACGTGGTCCACGATTTCGACGATCGAGGGCACCGCGCGGCCGAGATCGGTGCCGAAGAACTCCAGGCACACGGTGCGCACATGCGTCGGCATGCGGTGCAGCACGAAGCGCGCGGACGTGATCAGGCCGTCGCATCCCTCCTTCTGCACACCGGGCAGGCCGGACAGGAACTTGTCGGTAACGTCCTTGCCAAGACCGGCCTTGCGAAAGGCCTGGCCCGGCATCTCCAGCAATTGGGCCTCGCCGGTCGGCGTCTTGCCGTCGGCCTCGTAGCGCCGGACCCGGAAGCGTACGGTTTCCTGGTCGTGAATCTTGCCCAGGTTGTGGTCGAGTCGCTCTACCTCCAGCCAGTCGGCCTGCGGCGTGACCATGCGCCAGCTCGCGAGGTTGTCGAGCGTGGTCCCCCAAAGTACGGCCTTCTTGCCGCCGGCATTCATTGCGATATTGCCGCCGATGGTCGACGCGTCTTGCGACGTGGGGTCGACCGCGAAGGCGAGCCCGTGCCGGGCTGCCAGTTCGGAGACGCGCCGTGTGACCACGCCGGCGCCGCAGTGCACGGTCGCCACCCTACCCGCGACCCCGGGCAATTCCTTGTCCTCGACAGACGACAGCTGCTCTAACTTTTCGGTGTTGATCACGGCGCAATGTGCGTCGAGCGGCACCGCTGAGCCGGTGTACCCGGTGCCTCCACCACGCGGGATCAGCGTGAGTCCGCATTCGATGCAGGCCGCGACGATTGCGGCGACCTCTTCCTCGCGGTCCGGCGATATCACGACAAAGGGCATCTCGACCCGCCAGTCGGTCGCATCCGTGGCATGCGACACGCGTGCGAGGCCGCTGAAGTCGATGTTGTCCTTGCTGGTCACGTGGGCCAGCCGGCGGCGCACGCGGCCGCGCAGGTTCTGGCGTTCGCCGAAGCAGTTCGAGAAGCGGTCTACCGCGTCGCGTGCCCCTGCCAGCAGGCGGGCGGCATCCTGATTGTCGTTGAGGCGCCTCTCGAACTGCTCGAGCCGGTGGTTCAGCGCCCGGATCAGCGCATCGCGCCGGTCGACGTTGTTGATCAGGTCGTCCTGCAGGTAGGGATTGCGCTCGACGACCCACATATCGCCGAGCACCTCGAACAGCATCCGCGCCGAGCGGCCGGTGCGCCGAGTGCCGCGCAGCTGCTCGATCAGGCGCCAGTTTTCCTCGCCGAGGTAACGAATCACGATCTCCCGGTCGGAGAATGAGGTGTAGTTGTAGGGGATTTCGCGAATGCGCCGCATCTGAACTGCCGTAATCAATCGACGGGCCGGAAAAGCCGGGCCAGCAGACGAAGTCTATCCGAAATGCCCGTGGCTCGACCGTCCCCAGCCTGAAACCGTTCAAGACTCAGCATTGCCTCCCCCCGGGGGCGCCCTGCGCACGGCCGGGTCCAGGACAAGAAATCGACGTGGGATGGACAAGGCACCGAACGATTCCTTCGGCTTGGGATGTTGCCGTCGGCCATTGTCATGCGGACGCCGTGCGCTGTCTCTTCTCGGTCCGCGTGCTACTGTCTTGTGGCGCGTTTGAACAGCGAGGGGATTCCGAATGAAAGCCGTCTTCCTGGACCTGGCCAGCCTGGCCGAGCACGATCTGGACCTTTCCGGTCTCGAGGCGGCGGTCGACGACTGGCGCAGCTACCCGGCGACTGCCGCCGAAGACCGTATCGCCAGGATCGGCGACGCCGATATCGTCGTGACCAACAAGGTGGTGCTGGATGACGCGGTCCTGCGGGCCGCTCCCAAGCTCAAGCTGGTCTGCCTGACGGCGACCGGGTTCAACAACGTCGCGGTCGAGACCGCCCGCGAGCTGGGTATCGTGGTCAGCAATGTCGTGGCCTATGCGACCGACAGCGTTGCGCAGCATGTGTTCGCACTGATGCTGGCCCACCACACCAGCCTCTTCCGCTACACGGATGCGGTCAGGCGTGGTGACTGGAGCCGCAGTGCGCAGTTCTGTCTGCTCGATTACCCGGTGCGCGAGCTGCGCGGCATGACCCTGGGAATCGTCGGGTTCGGCGAACTCGGCCAGGGCGTCGCAGGGATCGCTGAGGCCTTTGGCATGCAGGTGCTGGTGTCGCAGCGCCCGGGCGGCGAACCGGCAGCAGGGCGGGTCCCGTTCGTCGAGGTGCTGCGGCGGTCAGACGTGATCACGCTGCACGTTCCATTGCTCGACAACACCCATCACCTGATCGATGCGCATGCGCTGGCGCTAATGAAGCCGACCGCGTTGCTGATCAACACAGCGCGTGGTGCGGTGGTCGACAATCTGGCACTCGCCGACGCGTTGCGGCGCGGCGTGATCGGTGGCGCCGCGATGGACGTGCTGGACGTCGAGCCGCCGCCGGTGGATCACCCGCTGCTCGCGCCGGATGTCCCGAATCTGATCGTGACCCCGCATACCGCCTGGGCCGGGCGGCAGGCACGGCAGAACGTGGTCGACGAGACCGTTGC